>JACRAO010000238.1 GCA_016213345.1 Bdellovibrio sp.
CGGTAATGGCGCATAGCCTAGCCTATGCAAAACAGCAGATAAGGTCAAGGCGTCATCTCTAAATGGGGTTGCAAAATGAAATTTGATTACGTCTTCGAACAAATCATGCCAATTCCAGAGCGCAAAAACACCATAAGTCAAAAAACAAAGAAGAAATAATAGAATAAAATTTTTCAAATTCCATTTTTTAAACAAACCAAAAAATAGAGGAACTAAAAAAATAGTTGTCTGCTTTAATGACAGTGCAAAACCAGCACTTAATAGGGCTTTGGTATTTTTAGATCGATTGAAATAATATGCAAATAAAGATAAAGCAAACACTACAGTTGTGTCTGTCCAGGCTTGTTCAATATTAAAAAAAATTCTTGGTATGTAACAAAAAGCTACTGCCAAAAGAAAACTTTCTGTTAGAGATATTTTCCGTTCTCTTGCTGTTAAAAAGATAAATACTCCTGTTAAAAAATGACAAAAAATTAAAACCCAACGCACATCCCCAGTAACAACACTTGTAAGTGCAAACAACAATGAAGCTGGCGGATATGGATAAAATTTTGCTTCTCCGCCAGGATACCAAGGGGTATTGCCATAAATATTAGTATAAGAAATGGAATACGGGTTTAGTGCATGTAAAAGCGCTTTAGAGGCTTCTTGTTGAACTACAAAAACATCAATCATAGGATGCGGAGAAATAAAAGGCACAAGACATAATGCGCACAAAAAGACAATACTAAATAATATATTTACTTTAGGGTGCCAGCGTTTTAGATAAGGATAACACAAAGCACCGATTGCAATCAAAATGCAAAAAATCCTCATAATATTACTTAGATCTTTGTTACTAACATACATGACTCTGCAGCGTGCAGCTTGTAAAACGGCTAAAAAAATGAATAAAAGATAAAGGCATAAATTCCACCTGTTTGCACTCATTGTCAAAGCTTTGTTTCTAAAAAATGGCATCAACAGGAAAAAAGTGCTTAGCAGGATTACGCAATAAAGTATAAAGGGGAACCAAACATGACCTGATACAAACTGATTGATGGCAGCAATGGAGCAACAAACTAAAACATATAAAATTATACTCCGTAGTGACATATGATTATTTTCTACAACACTACATTCTGAATACGCCAAATTTTGTATCCCCTATTGGTGCATTTAGACACGTTGAGAGTGCCTTAGCTAAAACTTCTCTTGTTTTCCATGGAATTAAAATCCCATCATCCCAAAGCCGTGCTGTACTAAAATATGCACTTCCTTCTTTTTCATACTGCTCACGAATTTCATTTGTTAATATTGTATCTTTAGTTTTGTGTTGTTCCATTTTTATCTGGCTCAGTACCTGAGCCGCTTGTTCGCCTCCCATCACAGAAATCTTGGCATTCGGCCACATCCAAAGAAAACGTCCCTGGTAGGATCTACCGCACATACCATAATTACCTGCTCCAAAACTTCCACCTACAATAATGGTCAACTTAGGAACTTGCGCGTTGGCAACGGCCGCTACCATTTTTGCACCATCTTTTGCAATACCGCCAGATTCATATTTTTTGCCAACCATAAAGCCTGTAATATTTTGTAAAAAAATAAGAGGGATTTTTCTCTGTGAACAAAGCTCAATAAAATGCGTGGCTTTTAGGGCTGACTCACTAAATAAAATGCCATTATTGCCTAAAATTCCAACAGGATAACCCCAAATATGTGCGAATCCCGTGACTAAACTGGTTCCATAAAGAGCTTTGAATTCATGAAACCGTGAACCATCTACAAGACGGGCAATCACTTCGCGCATATCAAAAGATTTTTTGATATCTTTTGGTAAAATTCCTGCAATTTCTTGAGGATCATAAATGGGATCCTCTGGCGCTACTCTTTCAATCAAAGCAATGGGCGGCGGCTTTCGGTTGAGATACGAAATGATTTCCCTAGTGATTTCTATTGCATGCATATCATTTTCAGCCAAATGATCCGTAACACCCGAAATTTTGGAGTGTACTTCACTACCACCTAATTCTTCTACAGAAACAGTTTCTCCAGTTGCTGCTTTGACTAGAGGTGGCCCACCTAAAAAAATACTACCCTGATTACGAACAATAATAGTTTCATCACTCATTGCTGGAACATATGCCCCCCCTGCTGTGCAGGAGCCCATTACAGCCGCAATTTGCGGGATACCGATGGCAGACATAATGGCTTGATTATAAAAAATTCTTCCAAAATGTTCCCTATCCGGAAAAACTTCAGCCTGTAAAGGCAAGTAGGCACCACCGGAGTCAACCAGATAAATACAAGGCAAATTGTTTTCTTTAGCAATTTCTTGAGCTCTTAAGTGTTTCTTTACTGTAATTGGCAGGTAAGAACCCCCCTTGACAGTAGCGTCATTAGCAATGATCATGATTTCTCTACCATGGACAATGCCAATTCCTGTGATAATTCCAGCAGATGGAACTTGTGAGTCATACATTTCCCATGCTGCTAGAGGAGAGCATTCTAAAAATGAAGTGTCATTATCAATGAGCTTTTGAATACGATCCCTTACAAAAAGTTTCCCTCTTTTTTCATGTTGTTCTCGTGCCCTACCACCGTGCTTTATGATTTGTATGCGCTCTTCTAGCTCTTGCGAAAGCTTAAGGTGATACCTAAAATTATCTTTAAATTCCTGAGTATTTGTATTTATTTCAGATTGCAATATAGGCATGGTTTTTCTCTTTTATATCAAAAAAGTGTTTTTATCCATTATAAAGCTGCATAAAATATACAATTCGGATAAGTTATGCTTGAGTATGTATAAAGCCATTGAGCTAGAAATAGAAAATAACAGCGTTCTTAAGATAACTCTAAACCGTCCAGAAAAAAGAAATGCTTTTAATGACGAAGTCATTCGAGAATTAACACAGATTTTTAGCAAAGAGGCTTTAGACGATAAAATACGAATTATAGTTCTTAAGGGCGCGGGATCTGCTTTTTGTGCAGGTGGTGACTTACAATGGATAAGTAAATCAATTGAATTAAGCTACGCTGAGAATTTAAAAGACACAAGAGCACTTTCTCAAATGTTTGCCACTATTAATGATTGTCCAAAACCACTTATTGGGCTAATTCATGGTGCAGCTATCGGCGGTGGTGTAGGACTTGTGAGTGTGTGTGATATTGCAATTGCAACTGAACGCACACTGTTTAGTTTGAGTGAAGCTCGACTTGGCATTGTCGCAGCCTGTATAGGGCCATTTGTAATTTCAAAAATCGGGGCCTCAAACGCGCGGCGTTTTTTTATTAGTTCAGAACGATTTTATGCACCTAAAGCACAAGAAATAGGATTGATTCATGAGGTGGTAGCTGATGAGAAAGAACTTTTGCTCTTATGCAAAAAAATAATAGAAGGTATTTTACAATGCGGCCCAAATGCAATAAATATTGCAAAAAAATTTGTTTTAGATATGTCTTGGCCAGAAAAAAGAGCTCAGTTTCCAAATTGTTTAAATTATACTGCTGAAATGTTGGCGCATATTAGAGTTTCAGAAGAAGGGCAAGAAGGAGTCCGCGCTTTCCTTGAAAAACGGAAACCTAAATGGCTATAAAAGTCTTAGTTGCAAATAGAGCTGAAATTGCTTGTAGGATTTTTCAGACTTGTCGTGAGATGGGGCTTAAAACTATCGGTGTTTTTACTCCAGAAGATAGACATGCACGGCATATAGCTTACGCAGACGAGGTTTATCAAATCCCAAGCTACTTGGATATTGATGCTATTATTCAGATTGCAAGCCAAGCTAGAGCAAAACTTATTCATCCTGGATATGGCTTTTTATCCGAAAGATCTCAGTTTGTAGATGCTATAGAAAAACAAGGATTTATTTTTATTGGACCAACAAGTGTGACAATGAAACAAATGGGAGATAAGATTTTTGCAAAAGAAATTGCAAAACAAGTAAAAATACCAATCATTCCTGGAGTGAAAGTACTGCTAAGAAATGATTTAAAATTAATAACAAAAAAGCTTGGGTTTCCTTTACTTATTAAAGCTGCAGCAGGAGGTGGCGGCAAGGGAATGCGCATTGTAAGAGACATCAAAGACTTGGAGTTAGCAGCAGAAAACGCGACAAAAGAGGCACAAGCTTTTTTTGGAGATGGCACCATTTTTATAGAAAAATATATTGAAAATCCAAGGCACATCGAAATCCAAGTGTTTGGAGATGGTCGTGGCAATGGAGTACATTTATACGAAAGAGAGTGTTCACTTCAGAGACGACACCAAAAAATATGGGAAGAAGCTCTAGCTCCAAACTTGAATACAAAAATAAAAGAAAACTTAAGACATGCTGCAATCAAATTAGTGCAAAAAGTCAAATATAGAAATGCAGGTGCTGTTGAGTTTTTGATTGATAAAGACGAAAATTTTTATTTTTTAGAAATGAACACTCGTCTACAAGTAGAGCATCCCGTAACTGAGTTAATTACAGGGGTGGATTTAGTACACGCCCAGCTATCTCAGGCATTGAACGGTAAAAGTTTTTTTTTCAAACAAGGCATTCCCTTACCACGTGGACATGCTATTGGTGTAAGACTTTACGCAGAAGATCCTTACAGAGAATTTATGCCGACTCCTGGAAAAATTGAAATTTTAAAATGGCCACAAGGCACGGGAATTCGTGTTGATAGTGGGATCGAAGAAGGACAACGCCTTGGTACACAGTTTGATTCACTGTTAGCTAAACTAGTTGTTTATGCAGAAAATAGAGACCGCGCTCTGGAGAGAATGAAATTTGCACTTAAAGACACTGTGATTTTGGGTATTGGTACAAATCAAAATTACTTAAAAAACCTCTGTGACCACCCAAAGGTAGAACAAGGTAAAGTATATACTAACTTTTTAGAAACAGAGTTTGTAGAGTTTTTAAACAAACATAGTGACATGAAAAAAGATTTCTCCCGGGTAATCCTAGCAAACTATCCCTCACCGTGGGTAGACCGATCTGAAACAGTATCTTATAGAGAAAAAACAGTAACATCCAATACCATTAGGCATAAACAAACCACTGAAAACCCTCCTCATACATCAGAATTAGAGGTACAATTTCCTGGTAAAGTTAGAAAAATTTTAGTCAAAAAAGGAGATTATGTTCAGAGAGGTGAGGTTTTATTATTAGTCGAGGCAATGAAAATGGAATTTGCAATTAAGGCCCCATATTCTGCTACAATAAAGGAACTATTTACAAAAGAAGGTCAACAAATCAATATTGGCGATCGATATTTGAATTTCGAATTGGTGCAATAAATGGTTTATTTTGTAAAAATAGTTATTATTGCTATTTGGTTTTTTGTTGGTTGTGCATTGGGAGTTATTAAAATTTTTTTTAAAGGTCTGACTACAACTACAAGTCATGAAGTAGGATATATGATAGGTAGCGTTGCTTTAAAAATAGCCGGAATTAAGTTAAAAATTGCAGGTATCGAAAACCTAGAAAAAATAAAACCTTGTATTTATATAGGAAATCATCAAAGTGCGTTTGATGCTATAGTTTTTGCTTATTTATTTCCAAAGAAAACAATTGTGATTGGTAAAAAAGAGATTAGATGGATACCATTTTTTGGCCTATTATTTAAAGCTACTGGAAACATCATGATTGATCGAAAAAACCGCGAAGATTCGGTATCTGGATTAAATCAAGCAGTCAGAGCAATTCAAGAAAAAAAATACTCTGTCATTATTTTCCCAGAGGGAACAAGAAATAAAGAGGCAGAAATTGAACTTTTACCTTTCAAAAAGGGGGCGTTTCATATGGCTATACAAACAAGAGTGCCATTAATTCCCATAGTGTGTGCTAATATTAAGCCTTTAGTGAGTTGGAGAGAAAAAAAATTAAATTCAGGTACCTTAGAAGTTAGTGTTCTTGCACCCATTTTTGTTACACAAACAGACACTGCAGATGATTTGCTTAACCGCTGCAGGGAAAGTATGCAGAAGGAATTTATTAATCTTAAGACGGAAGTAAAATGATAAAACTTTGGATTTATTTAAATTTTATATTTATTCTTGTCTCAGGATGTGCCAGCACACAAAAAAATATACACTGGAAATCACAGTTTTACCCTTCGAGTTTACATGTAAGACGCCCTCCGTTTTTACCTGCTGATCCAACAGTATCTGGAGGTGGAGAAGATTTTAAAAGTAAACCCCTACCCGATGAAAAATTCAATTGCGAAAAGAAAGACTATTTATTTTCAAAATTGAATATAGAAAAAATTCAAAAATGCTTACAAGAAATAAAGCAAAACATAGAGGTTTTGTATCGTTTAAAACGAGAGCCATTGCCTAGTCTTTATTTAGATGAAAACGAACAAAATCCGTCTTGTTTGATAAAAGAATTAAATGAAATACCTGTGCCGCGAGAAATCATTTTCAGAACTCAAGAAAACGAAAACAGTCAGCTTTCATGTTATACTTCACGTTTAGAATGGGAAGCAAATCGCTGGATGGATATAAAGCTACCAAAAGATAAAATTGCACTAAAAATCAAATTACCATTAGAAAAACCACCAAAATCACGAGAAGGCTGGATGGGGCTTTTAACCACTTGGGCTTTATCTGTTTATTGGGAAGAAAAAGGACTAGCTAGTATTGTTTTGCCGGATGCTCTTTGTTTAAGATGTTTTGGAGTTAAGGAATTTGATGACAAAGAGTTGGTATTAGAAAAACAATGGCCTTAATTATGGAGAAGGGTTATGTTATTTAGTATATGATGAGGTTATTATTAGTTAGCGCGATATTTTTTATTAACACTTTTTTGTCATTCGCGGATTCGGATGTCGCAGACATGACGTTTTGTAAATTTGGACCCAAGTTTAAACTCTATGAATCTACAGAAACACGAACAAAACTTTGGGACAAAAAAGACAAATGCACTGGCACAGTTAAAATTCAAGGTGTGTATTGGTCATGTGTAAAACCAGCTGACGTAGAAGAAAAAGTTCAAGAATATAAAACTAAACTCAAATCTCAAGCCTTAATTGAATGCCAAAAACATTGCGAACGAAGAGGAAGCAATTGCATTGGTGAACTGTCTATTACAGGTGGCTGCGGACTCAAAACAGACCGTGACGAAGCTCTGACTATGGGACAAAAAATGGGCTGTCGCAAAGACTGCCCAGGCCAATCATTTGCATACTGTTCTTTGTACGATGCCGCCTTTCGCACTGAAGATGCTGACCGTATAAGTAAGCAAATCCCAAATTGTAGATGCAAAATCAAAAGGTAATTTTATCTTCGTTTGCTAAGCTGGCCTAATATTTCCATTACATTTTGATTGCCAAACGGATTGCCTCCACGTGCTCCAGACATCATTTGAGTCATTTCTTTCATCTGGCTCTCCATATGTGCCATGCCATCTTTAAAGTTTTTTGCTCCAGGAAAAGCCATTTTTAACATTTGCTGACTAACTTGCTTCAATTTAATAAAAGCAAAAATATTTACTGTTGTTAATATGCCAACTAAAATCCAACTAAAGGTCATCCAAAAAGACATAAGTCATCTCTCCTTATAGAAGGATAAGTGATAACACAGTTTAGTGAGTTTTTTTAGGAAAAAATGCGCTTCTAAATGCGTAGACAATTTGTCTTGAAAAATTTGGGAAAATTTTTCTTTCAAGCTGTTGTAACAAATTGTCTTGTGACTCTGATTCAACATTGATTTGAATTATTTTCTGAAACTCATCCGATATGCCAACAATTTCAGAAATTTTATTTATTTTATGATTATTTTTTACATCAGGAAACCCTTTGCCGTTTATGCGCATATGGTGTTGTTCGATTGCTTGCAAAACGGTTGGATGAGTTCCTCTTATGTTGCTTAAAATTTTTGCTCCTAGTCCAGGATGCGTTCGATACTGTGTTAACTCGTCTTTTGTCATTTTGTTTTCGTCTTCATGTCTGATATTTTCTGAAAGTTGACAAAGCCCAATGTCATGCAAAAGGCTTGCAAGCCCGACAATTTGCACTGGCTGATCCATTTGTATTTCTAGCTCTTTTAATAACAAGCAAGCAATTGCGCTAGTGCCTGCAGCATGTTCATAAGCGGCTATATCATTCATAAGACTCTGAAAAGTATCTTCACTTTGTAACCCTATTTGTGCAGTCAGATCTTGTACATTTTTTACAAATTTTGTAGCATATTGTAAATTTACTTCGCTAATGCCTTGATTTTGAAAAAACTTGAATGTCTCCTCTCCTTGATTTAATGTTTGAGATGTTTTGATCTCTAGAGAAACGTTATTTCTTTGCAAAAGAGCGGTAGTAATATGATCACAGTACTTAAGATAAACCTGTTGAATTTCTTTTTTAATATAGAAATACGTTATACCTTTGTTAAGATAGGTTGTTAATCGCTCTGGCGTAAAAGCATCACCAGCTTGTAACAATTTTATGTACCGACCTGAAGAAAGCCTTACATAAACGTCAAAAAAAGACTTACTACCTGATAAAAAATCATCAGCTCTTATTGGAGTAAAATTAGGATCGCTGGTTAAAACTTCTTGCCCTATTTGGTCCCGATTGTTTTTTGCAGATTCGATAGCAGCTTTCGAATCAAAATGAATCAAAATTGGAGATAGTAATTCAACCATATCCTTTAACTGAATCGGTTTTTGTAAAACACTTCGAACCCCAATTTTTTTAAGCTCACTATGAGAGAGATCTAGTTTTGTCTCTTTATCCATCAGCATATAAATTGGCGTTATAGGGCGATGTATTAATGCACTTTTAATTACTGAAAGTCCACTTGGTGATGCAATTTGTGGATTTACAAAAATCCCATATAGTGTTTCTTTTTTTGCAGAAATAAAAAGCTGAGCTTCTTTTCCAGTTTCTGCGAACTTTATTTTAAATTGTCTTGAATAGTGCTCTTGTTGAATTGTTTCTAAAAACTTCTTATCTTGATCTACTATTAAAATATATGGTTCCATTTTTATGCCATTGCCTTAGTGGAAACAGATGTCTGTTCCTCAGGAAAAAAAACACTTCTAAAAGCCTCGATTACTGGGTTAGAAAACCCTTCAAATACTGTAGCCTCCATAATTGCTAAAACATTCAGACTTGGGTTTTCTTTTAATTTTTTAATCATTTTGCAAAGTTCATCACATATACCAATAATCTCAGCAACTCGATTTATGTACCCGGCGCCTAATCTCAAAGGGAAACCTTTCTTATTTCTTCTCTCGTGGTGCTGCGCTATAGCTTGAATTACGACCGGATCAATTCCTCTAATCGCAGATAACATTTCTGAACCAACAATGGGATGAGTGTGAAACAAAGTTATTTGTTGTGCTGTCATTTTTGAAACATCTTCATCACGTAGTAATGGGTCCATTTTGTATAGCCCGATATCATGAAAAAGGGCAGCCAACCCAATAACTTTGGTGGGGTGGGTAGCAGCAATTTTCATTGGATTAATCAAGAGAGACGCAATCATAGCAGTGCTTACACCGTGTTCATACATTTCTAAATCAACAAGAAAAGATTTTACAAAATCGTTATTTGATTCCAATTTCAGTTTTTCTGACAAGACTTGAACATTATTTACAAAACTTTTTGCATATTCTAAATTGTTTTCATTAATTCCATGATTTTTTAAAAAATTCATTGCTTCTTGACCGTGATTTAAGGTCTGCTTGATTTTAACTTCGATACCTATTTTTTTATTTTTTAAAATAGATGACGCGATTTGATCACAATAAGTTAGATATCCCTCTTGTGCTTCTTTTCTTAAATAAAAAAATTCTACACCCTTTTGTAAATAATGGGCCACTCTGTATGGATCAAAAACATCTCCGGCTTGAACTATTTTTACATAATGATTAGTATTCAATCTTACATAAATATCAAAAAAGGATTTAGCTCCACAAAGATAATCTGTCGCGTAAATAGAGGTAAATTCACTATCATTAACTTCGATTTCCTGTCCAATTTGATCCTTATTTAGTTTGGCATCCTCAAGTGCAGCTCCTTGATTAAAAAAAATAGAATGAGGGGTAATTAGTTTAGCGATAGTAGAATAATTAATGGGTTTATGTATTATTTTCTGGACTCCCAGTTTCTTTAATTCTTCTTCTTTAAAAGAAATAGATTCATCTGCAATTATATAAATAGGCAATGCAGGTCTATAAAAATGAGAAAACCTGATAACAGAAAATCCATGCGGATTTGTAATATTAGGATTGACAAATATACCTGCAAAATGGTTTTTTGAATTAGCAATCAATAATTGAGCATCTTTGCCACGTGTAGCAAAAATAGGTTGGATAGATTGTGTTTCCGCCTCAGTTTTTATTTTGTTAATAAAATTTGTGTCGGAGTCTACAATAAGCGGTGGACGTGGTTTCTTAATTAATTCCATTTACTTCTCCAAAGCGATGCTCAATATAACTTCGGAATAAAACACTCAACTCTAAAATAGTTGTATTTTGTTTCAGTCATTTTTGACACAGGTCAAATTTGCCTGATAATTTTAGACAAACATTAACAAGTTTTGTTGTATTTTTTTACACATCTTGTATTTATTAAAATCAAGAGATACTATTAATATTACGAAGATTCTTTTGCTGAACGTATGTTACGAAAAAGAACGATTAAAATAGTAAAGCTTTAGAGCTTAGTTGGCGATGAGAAAGAAGACTATTATGGATTTAAAAAAATACTTTTTTTACCTGGGCTTTTTTAGCGGTATATATCTGCTATTATTAACTGGATGTTTCGAAGATAACTCTACAACTGCCCCTTTTTTGCAAACAGCCACGCCGCTGCCAGCAACAGGCTCAACTAATGTGGCCAGCGGCTCTAACAACGATAGTTCTATTGTACAACTAGAATTGAATGGCCCAATACGCATAGTTCGCATGCAACCAGATAATAAACGGCTTGTGGGTGGTGACTTTACAACTCCTAGTTATTTTGGAAGGTTTGAAGCAACCGGAATCATAGACCAAGAGTTTCAAAAAAATATAGACCGTGGTCCAAATGCACCCGTGCATACAATAGAGCTACAAAATGACGGAAAAATATTATTGGGAGGAGAATTTACAGAATTCAATGGCATACAAGTTGGCCGCATTGCACGCTTGAATGCAGATGGCACGTTTGATGAAAGTTTTGTTGTAGATGCTACAACTGCAAAAACTCGCTTTGGGTTTGATGACAGAGTGTCAACAATTAAAATCCAACCAGATGGCAAGATAGTAGTTGGTGGAAATTTTTATCACTTTGCAGATAGCGAAACCACTTATCAAAGTGTAAGAATTTATAGACTGAATAGTGATGGATCGCCTGATACAAATTTTGGTACTCCGACACCGACTCCAATACCGACACCGACTCCAACACCGACACCGACTCCAATACCGACACCGACTCCAACACCGACACCGACTCCAACACCGACTCCAACACCGACACCGACACCGACACCGACTCCAACACCGACACCGACTCCAACCAAGGTGCATAAAAAGGATAAATAAAATATGAAAAACCCACAAATAATTTTAAGTTTTATAAACATGGTAAAAAATACAGATCACCGCATACGCTTCATAGTAGGCACTATTAGTATTGGCTTAATAATCGTAGGCATTCGTTTGGTTGCATATCAAATCGATCCTGATGATGAAGTTCTATCCGTAGGCGTTCAATCTACTGGAAAAATTGTTTTAGCCGGAAAATTCAGAAATGATTACATATCCAGAAGAAATGCAGATGGCACAAACGATGCGGATTTTGCAAAAAATTGGTTAATTGGCGGTTTTAATGCCCCAGTTCACAAGATTGTTATCGAAAAATCTGACGACTATACAAAACATGACCGCATTATTGCGGTAGGTCAATTTACCAATTTTGATGATGCAGTTGTCGGATATATAGCAAGACTAGATAAAGACGGCAACCTTGACCGTGATTTTGCTAACAATATAGGAACTGGATTTGATAATACTGTGCACACAGTTTCTATACAACCAAATGGCAAAATACTTGTTGGTGGAGATTTTACTTCTTTTAATGGCACAAAGGTAAGTTTTTTAGCAAAACTAAATCCAGATGGAACCTTGGATTCTACCTTTAATGAAGGAGATGGATTTGATCTACCAGTCTACACTATAGATTTTATTCAAGAAAGCCAGATCTTAGTTGGCGGTGAATTTAGATATTACAACAATAGTCGTGTTTCTAATTTTGTAGAACTCGATGAAACTGGAAAAAGAAATCCGGCTTCTGATTTAAAAATAATTAATTAAAGGCTTTTATGGGGATAACAAAGGGGACAGAAAAAGAAAGTCAATTACCAGAACGCGAAGCATATGAGACAAAACTAAATACGCTTGCAGATTTGGCTGTTTTAGATCGATCCATTATCACCATACCAATGTATTTTTTGCTTTTAACTGCTATTTTATTAGCAACTCCTATCTCAAGACGTTTTCCCAAGGAAATGGCATGTTTCGCAGTTTTTACAATTATTTTATGTGTAGCCAG
>JACRAO010000243.1 GCA_016213345.1 Bdellovibrio sp.
ATCGGTCCAGATAAAGTGCCTTATGTATTTATTCTTTGCAGTATTCTTGGACCCCTCACTACCCTCTTGCTTAGCACACTATTTAAAAAAACAGGCAAATACACCAATGTTTTAGTCGCATATCATTTGGGGCTTTTGATTTTTTTTCTAGGAACTTATGCAACTAGCATATTTGGTTTTGGCCGCCCAGTAGCATGGTCATATTTCATTGCGACACAAATAAACCGCCTTATCTATCCAGTTGTGCTTTGGAGTTTACTTGGAAATTATTTTAATGTTTTTGACGCAAAACGCCTATTTCCCCTCTTGGCCTCAATTGGTGAAATGGGATCCATACTTGCCGATGTACTGATTTGGAAATTCTTTTTTTCATATAGGACTTCGTTTTTTCTGTTATGCTGTGTAGCCACCTCAGTCGGAGTACTTCTTGTCTTACTTCCGTTTTATAGACAAAGAGCGGTCAAATATAGTGGTATCACTGCTACTGGAGAATCCGAGGATCACCCAAAATTAAATATTTTAAAAGAAAGCCTTGTCCTGAAACTCATTATGGTTGTCGCACTATTCACTATTGTAGGAACTGCGGTTATTTACCAGTTCAACTGCGTGGTAAAAGCGCACTATGGATCGGTTAGTGAAATTAATAAATTTTTCGCACTTTATGGTGTATTGTGTAGCCTCTCGGTCATTGCATTCAGCTTTGCATTCAGTACATGGGTGCTTCCTGTAGTCCAAGTTGTAACACTGCAAGGCTTTGTCGCTGCCATAATGCTCTTGGCTGTCGGTGGTGCTTTCGTATTTCCGGTTCTAGCAGCCTTTGTGTTTGCTGATTTTTTGAGAAACCTATTAAAACACACTATTTATCAGGCCTCGTATGAGCAAATCACAGGAGGTCTAGTAACAAACATAAGCTTTGCAATCAAATCCTTCACGCAGGGCTTGGTATCACCACTAATCACCTTTCTCACTGGATTATTTCTGCTAGCATTTCCAAATCAGGAAAACTTTCGTCTTTTGAGTTTTATTTTAATGACCATTAGCGCATTCTGGGTCTTTCTTACGCTCCGGATGCGCATGGAGTATTTGCGGTTTCATTTGGATCGTTTATTAAGCCACGATAGCGAAACAGTCGTGCGATCCATCCAGGCTCTTGGCGAAAAAGGCAATCTGCCCGCGGTGCATGCCCTGCTAAACATGTTATCAGAAAGTTCCTCGGTAATTATCAAGAAATACACAATACATTCGTTGGGTAATATCCGTGCAACGGAGGTAATGCGTATTTTATTCCAACAAATTTATACGGAAAACGAAGTGATCCAGCAAACTGCCATACGATCCATATCCAATTATGATTCTTTTGTAGCTCAGCGGTTTTTGATGGACTTTCTCAATGGCAGGTATTGCAAAAGTCTACTGGTCAGGGAAAGCCTGATCCGAGTTTTACACAGAGTCATTGGTTCAGGATTGATTCCGGTTCTCTTGCCATTTCTTGAAAATAATGACCCACGCGTGGTTGCCAATACCATAGAGTCCATGTCTGAAACGAAGGACTTACGGGTAATCGAGGTATTGCTTCCATTCTTGAAAAATCCCAACAACAGAATCAGAGCAAACACAGTAATGGTACTTTATAAATTTCATGAAACAAGATCTGAATGTGAAAAAACACTGGAGGGATTGGGAAATGATCAAGAGGAAACCTCGTTTTTGTCGTTTATTTATGTAGTCGGAAAACTCAAGCTTAGAAAATACCTGCCTCGATTGCATGAAATCAGCAAGAATCCTCAAGGTCGCGTCAAAGTCAATCTTGCTTATGCTTATTCTTCGCTGGGTATCGACAGGGGATATCACCTGTTTTCTGAAATATTTGCATCATCAGAAAGTTTAGGCAGTCTTCACCACTTTTTGCAGCTACAGCCAGCTATACGTCTACGAATAATTGAATGTTTCTTAAGTACTAAACCAAATCACGAAATATTGAACTACTTATTGACAGCGATAAACAAATCGCAGTTTGATTTTTATGATGAGGTTGAGATTCTTGAAGAATATTTACAGGCTGATCAAAAAAGACAGATTTGAATCACTTCTTTTTAAAAAGTTGTTCAGCCAGTTTTTGATGAATAGTAGGCCCAATTTCTTTTGGTCCGCTTTGCATATTAAATAAATCATATTTAGCGGCATCCCTATCAACTGGCTTTTGTGCTAGACACTGAACAACGCACTTACCATCCACCATGCCTTCCTGATAAAACAAAATCCTTAGCCCTCGCAAATTTTGTAAAAGCTCATTTGGTCTATAATAATAATCCCGATATGACTCATCAGGAGCAATAGGTTCTTTTATCTCATCTATCATAAAAGATTCAACAAGCAGAGTGCCCCCTTGTTTCAAGGTGCGAATTATTTCTGAATAATAGCGCACAAGTGGGGGCTTAAAATAACTCATTAGCACTGTGTCATATTCGAGCAAGCCAAATAAAAATAAATCTAAATCAACCTGCCTTGTTTCAATAGAAACTCCAGTCTCTTTAGCTAAAGCCAAGGCGTGTTCAATAGCTGTTTGAGACAGATCAAAGCCTTTAACTGAAAAACCATTCTTTGCCAGATAAACGGCATTTATCCCCTCGCCCATACCAATATCCAGGGCCTTGCCTTTGCTAAGCCTCTCTAGCTGATTAACCAAAAAAGGCACAGGAGCATTAACTCTAGGTGGGCCTTGGTTAAAAGACGACTTTAGATAAAACTGGTTCCAATACTCATCTGATTGAGCCATGTGTTTATTGTGGAGACTGCGTTTTTACCGAGGTACTTCCCTGTCCTTCTATAGTGTTGGCTAAATATTGATCCACACGGGCTGCTTTACCGATACGTTCTCTCAAATAATAAAGTTTTGCTCGTCTGACTTTACCTTCTTGCATAACCTCTAGTTTGGCTATCTTGGGAGAAGATTCTAGAAAAATTCTCTCCACTCCCACTCCATGTGACATTTTCCTAACTATAAAAGACTTACTTGCACCTTTATTATTTTTAGCAATCACAATGCCTTCATAAACCTGAATTCTCTCTTTTTCCCCTTCTTTAATTCGCACATGAACACGAACTGTATCACCAGGTGAATAAGGCGGAAAATCCTTTCTTAATTGAGAAGCCTCAACCAAAGCTACTTTATCAGCCAAGCCTTTTATTCTTGGCTGTGATCCCCGTGACATCTTTTTTCTTTTTTTCTTAGTTGCCGCCATAGTATTTACTCCTTAAACTCCTAAAAGCCGATCTAAAACAACCGCCACCGCTGCACGCACCGGCAAGTGATTGTAACCGTCATTATTATCTGGGCCACAAATCGGACTTAATATCCGATCAGCCTGTGGATAAAATTTCTCAGCAATTCCCCATCCCGTACCAAAAACAATCACACTAGGTCGCATACGGGATGGCACAGTTAATTCTTTTTTATACTCAACAAAACTCATACTTCCAGGCAAAACCTTCGCGTCTGTTAAGACAACTTCTGGCTCCTTGCCTTCTGCTGATCGTATCTCCTGTTTCACGTTCTCAAACGTATAAGCTAACTCAATAAGCCCAAGCGCCTTGGAACGATCCGGATGGTACTCACGATTTTTTTCTAACTTCCAATGCGCCAAAATCCTATCAACTAATCCGTGTTGTACCTCAAGTGGAGTCACAATAAAATACTTTTTCACTCCGTATGTACAACAAGAACGGGCTATGTCATGAATATCCATGTTCGTCACAGCTGTAGTCACTACCTGTCCTTGACGATTTCTTATTGGATAATGAAGTAGCACAACATATACTGAAAACATTGATCGGTGTAATGGGTATCATTTTATTTATAATCTGACAACAGATTATAAACTCTCATATTGTTGATTTAAAACAATAATTTCGACTCTGCGGTTTGAGGCTTTACCCCATTCATGTGTACTTTGTGTGAGTGGTTGATAATGCGAATAACCAGCAATCCCTAATCGTTTTGGATCAAACTCAAAACGACCTAACCAATACTTAGCTACCCATGCCGCTCTAGCTGAAGACAGCTCCCAATCACTGGGATAGTTTTTAGTACTTGCCTCAGAAGGGTCCGTATGCCCCTCAATCCGAATAAGCCTTCGTGTTCTCAAAAGAACCTTGCCCATACGATCCAGAAGTGGGAGCAAATCAGGCTTAACATCTACAGCACCGTGATCAAAAAAGTCTTTTGCCGCCAATCTCACAATAAGACCCCGGCTATCAAATTGCATTTGCATTTTTTCTGATAAATCAGTCACACCCAGCTCTAAACTAATTGTTTCTTCTAAAAGCTCTTTAACTTCTTGCAGTCCTGGTTCAGGATCGCCAGCGGTATTTGTCTTGCCTGCGGGCATATTTATAACCCGTCCACCAGGAATTTCAGGATTTTCTAAAGGGTTTGCTGTATTTCCACCAGAGGATCCCCCTAAATCTACCATACCAACCGGACCTGCCGCAGAAAAAGCAGCACGAATACTTTGAGATACTTTTTTGAATTTAGAAAGATCGGCTTGGGAAATAGCATACATGATTACAAAGAACGCAAAAAGCAGGGTAATAAAATCTGCATAAGAAACAAGCCAACGCTCTAAATTTACATGTTCGGGGTGTTTTTTTTTCAACCTTTTTTGCCACCATGGTCCTCAGTACGTCTTAAGTGTTCCTCTACAAATATTTCGAGTTTTTCTTGTAAAAAATGTGGATTTAAACCTTCTTGAATACCAACCACGCCTAGTTTCACCACTTCTTTTGCCATCATTCTTTGCGCTGCTTTTCTTTTTAGTTTAGTGCCAGCAGGAATTAAAATCAGATTTGCCGCACCAACTCCGTAAACCGTAGCAACAAACGCAACTGCAATACCGTCGCCAATTTTAGATGGGTCATTTAACATGCTCATAACATGAATAAGCCCGAGCACTGCTCCAATAATCCCAATGGTAGGCGAATAGCCTCCCATACCTTCATAAACTTTTCCAGCTGCTTCTTCTTCTTCAAATGCAATATAAATTTCGTTATCAATAATTTCTTTGACTGTATTTGGCTCAAAGCCATCAATTACATATTTAATACTTTTCTTAAACAAAACATTCTGAATAGAATCTCTCTGGCCTTCTACAGCCAAGACGCCTTCTTTTCTGTCAATAGTAGCAATTCGTATAATTTCATCTATTGTGGGCCTGACATCCAAGTCTACATTTTTAAAAAGCGATGGAATCGAAGAAATCGCTTTTTTCAGATCTTGCATTGGGAAAGAAAGAAGACCGGCTCCCAGCGTACCTCCAAACACAATGAGGGCAGCCGTGCCTATCATGAGCTGACCTAAGTGTCCTCCTTCTAAAATCTGACCACCCACAACAGCCGAAACGCCAAGCACGAGTCCCACTATTGCAGCAATATCCATCGTGTTCCCCTATTCCTTAATAACTTCGGGTATCCCAAAGAAAATTTTTTTCTTATAACAAATGGTTTTATCAATAATTTCATTAACACTTTCTCTAACCATTAGTTTTTCATTTGTGTTTAAAGTTATAATTGTATCAGGTGTGGCTTCAATAGTTTTTATTAAATCACAATTCAAAACATAGCTTTTGCCATTAAGCCGACTCACCTCAATCATTCAAATATTTGCACCTCTACTCTTTTAGTGTAACCTCTAAGGAGCAGGAGTCAAATGAGCACGTATGAAAATTTCAATATCCAAGTAAAAGGTTACACAGTCTTTGGCGAAAAGGCGCTGACAGTTGTCAGGATTTTGGCATTCTGTATTGATGCTCTCGTTTTTATATGCGGATATTTCTTTTTTTCAATGTTGTACTATTTATCTCCATTACCTGGACTTTTAGACACTGCACTTCTTATATTTTTATTTCTTATATATAAATTTAGTTTTGAAAAATATTTGCATTGTACAGTTGGACAGTGGTTTTGGAAAATAAAAAAAACAAATAAAATTTATATTCAAAAAGAAAAACTAAGTATTCCAAATTTAAGCGCTGTCATTTCATTGACGATTATTTTTTTCAGTTGTTCAATATATATATTTTATACTTGGATATATCAACATCCAATGCTTCAAAAAGCGTCAATAATAACAATAAAATCAGCAGACCTTGAACAAAACATTTCTTATGAAAGATTACCTTGGTTTTACACAATTGGTTATTGGCCTAAATATTTTATTGACTCCGAGCCTTTGTCTTTTAGCCTTCCTTACGAAAAGGGTCCGCCACTGAAATTTCCAGGCCACATAATCGTACATTGGCAAAAGTCAGTTATCTTGAGTATTGCTGGGCCCATAACATATCCTGAATTGAATATAGAGAACAATAGATTTTTCTTCAAAAGATGTTTATTACGTAATGAGATAAGTTTAAGAGAACATTATGACTGCTTAAGATTAAGGGAAAAAATCCTATTCACATATTTCAAAAAAGCGCTAAATAATAATCCAACGCAATTAGAACTAAACTGGTTTGAAGCCAAAAGTAACAATAATGCAATACAAACGCAAGGACCTTACTTTAAAGTAAAATATCCACAGAGATTGCAGGATCATTATTTGCTTATAAACAACAAAGGAACATTGCATGAATTTATTTTAGAATACCCAAACACCGAATTAGGTACAAGAGCACAAGAGATGTTTACAAATTCTATCAGCAGCATAAGACTTACAGACGAACTAATAGATAATCAAAATTTAATAAATCAAAGACTTTTACACATCAATCTCAAAGAACTTGAGAAAGCAGCTAATATAAATGACTTCAATAGGCAAATTGCAGAAATTCAGTATATTTTGCTTTCAAAAATTTCTACTGATCCGAAAACATTTGAAAGTTATTTTCATTTAGCTGGAACTACAATGTTGCTCATTAAAAGGAGCATTCAAGTTCAAAATGCAGAACTAGTTTCTATGGCAAAGTCATTGTTTTTTTCAGCATATCAATATGCAAAAGATATTGATCCAAGCAATCAAAAAATATTGCAACTTGAGCAAATGTGGAATGAAATAAAAAAATATTGAAAGTAACTGAAAGCAGTTGCTGTTACTGTCACTGTTACTGTCTATGAAAAAGAAAAGCAAGAGAAAAAAGATCCCCATAACAAGAAATTTTTTGTTTTCTTGCTTTTCGGTCGATCCATGTAATTGGATACCACTTATCGTAGAATATTTTACCAGATTTTCTGATTCTAACCGCATTTGGTCTTTTCTTTAAAAGTAAGAAACGCCACGTCTTGGAGGATTTCTTATGCGTCTATCTGGGCTCTCAAAATTTACTTATTATTTATATGTATATTTTGGGCCTATTTTAAATTTAAGAAATGGAGAAGGACTAAACGTTACCTTGTATTGTCATTTTCTTGAAAGAAAATGCATAGACAGTTACAGTTGAGCTCTCATTCTCCTCTTTTAAGACCAAGATCAACTCCATCAAAAAAGCCGGGAATGCTCGGTTCTTAAAAGACCTTATAATTTAATTTTGTTTCTTTACCTTTAAAATCAAACTCCTTTCCAGATTTAAGCGTCCCAAGTGTAAAAGCCGCAATTTTTCTAGCAACTGCATGCCTTGCTTGGAACGGTGCTCTGCTTTTCTTATGAACTAAAAAATTATAGTAATTCTTTAATGGGCCATCATGATGCTCATTAAGACAGGATAAGGCTGCTGTCTTAAAAACAGATTTCATCATTCTACAGTATCTCGGATTTTTCCTCCCGTAGCTTCTTCCCCCACTGTGTTCTTCTACACTCTTCTGGATAGAACGAGGTATTTTTTGTTACGTAGTTCTGGACACCGGCATTAGTTTGCCACGCTAAAGTAAACAAGTTAATAACAGTCAA
>JACRAO010000240.1 GCA_016213345.1 Bdellovibrio sp.
AACAAAAAACAGATTCCTATTATTGGAGTAGTCAATAAAGTAGACGCAGAAGTGCACGAAACATTACTTTTTGATTTTTACTCTACAGGCTTGAACTCTATTGTGACTGTTTCTGCCGAACACGGTAGGGGGATAGAGGATTTAAAATGCGAGCTGTTTGATATTGTAAGTCAACGTAAAACAACATCTCTTGTAGAATGTCCAGAGCGTCCAGAGTATAATAACAAATTAGAGCATATTCCTAAAATCACTATTGTAGGCAGGCCAAATGTTGGAAAAAGCACTTTCATTAATGCCCTGTTAAATGAAAACAGAATGATTACCAGTTCTATCCCTGGCACAACAATTGATAGTGTAGATTCTCGAGTCAATATTGACAATAAACCATATCTATTTATAGATACTGCTGGTATTAGAAAAAAGTCTAAAACAAAACAAGGCGTAGAAGTACTTAGTGTAGTTCTAGCGCAAAAAGCTTTAGAACGCTCAGATCTTGCCATTTTACTTTTAGATGGAGAAACAGGAATTACAACACAAGATGAAAAAATAGCAGCCATTATTGAAAAACATGGCTGCAGTGTGATTTTAGCTGTCAATAAATGGGATACGCAAAAAACGAATTTTCAATTTACAAAAATGCATGCTGCTACACGAGTGCGTGATGAAATGAAGTTTTTAAAATATGCTCCTATCGTTTTTATGAGTGCATTAGAAAAGCAAGGGTTTGAAACTTTAGGAAATTTAATTGAAAAAATATTAAAGGAACGAAAGAAAAAAATATCAACTCATATTTTTACAGAATGGATCAGGACAGAAGCCACAGTGCACAACCCAAAAAATGCAAAATTTTTTATGTGTCACCAAACAGGCAGTCATCCCCCAAGTTTTGCTTGTCATGTCAATGATCCTGCAAAAATAGACTCTAGTTTAAATGGATATTTTATGAACTCTATGCGCAAACGTTGGGGATTTACAGGTAGTCCAATAAGGTTATATTTTATTAAACATCACCATGTAAAGAGTAGGTTTGCGGTTAGTGTATAAAAGTTTCCAGTTAGATTTGGTATGCCAAGTGATGGTAGAAAATCTCCCGTAAACGTATCACTGAAGTTTGATGTGTAAAACCTGCCCTCAAGAGTAAAAAAAATCTTTTTTGCTTTAATCGGAAACTCGAGTCCGCCACCAATATTTAAACCCATAGTGTTATCCGTATCAGATGTACCAAGCAATCTTGAATTTTCTGTCTTATAAAAAATACCACCACCTATGGTGAGGAAAGGATTGGCAAATGTCAGTGCTGCGGATAAGTTTTGTACATCAAAATAATATTTTACTGTTACACCTACAAAAATTATATTTACATCTACATGGTCATCAGATGAACCTCTTTTGAATTCGTAAAAATGAGGCACAGAAAAAAGACCCAAATCTAAAGCCAAATTAAAATCAAACCAATAGTGTATCCTGAAATCAATCATTGGAGAGCCTTTTTGCCAAAGCAGCCCACGATTGCCAGTTACACCCTCTATCCCTGAACCAAGACTAACGCCAAAAAATCTTCCCTGCTGAAGAAATCTGGTTGTTTCGTTTTCTTCCTCTTCAATATTGAATTCTCCATATTCTGTATAAGGTGATTGAGTAAAATCTTCGTCCTCAGGGATCAAAGTTCTTGATCTTGGGTCAGTGCCCGAGTCTGCTGCCCAAATATAGGTTGCAAAAAAAAGAGAAATAAACAATATTTTAGAAGTAAAAATGTATTCCCGCATTTAAAAAGCTCACACCTAACGTTTTTAAGACAAAACTGCCACTAATATTTGTAAAACTTGCTCCAACCTCCATGGAGAAGCCCAAACTCTCCACCCCTGGAATAAATGCCTCCGCTCCAAAACCGGCAATCATTTCAAAACCAGATTTGCTGCTAGCACTGACAATACCAGCACCTGCCATGAAGTAAAAGTTTAGGTTTGTTTCAAAAAACAGGTTTTTAAACCCCTTAATGGCAGCTACGGTATTTCCTGGGCTCGAAGTAGCTGTGCCAAGCACTAGTTCTGTAGCAAATTCTCTTGATAGACCATACTTTATGCTTATTCCTGGAACACCATTAACAGCTTGGAAATTAGAAAATTCTGCATTATATCCCAGTCCCATACGCCCTTGTAGATCCCGGGCATGCGCAAGTGTTGGAATGAGCAAAAAAGATAATAAAATGACCCTATGTAACAAGAAATGAGGCATTATTTAGTCCCTCTCCAATAATATTATACTAACTTTACCCTTTCTTTTTGACAATTAAAGAAGAGTCTTTTAAACAAAATGAATATGCCACTTATAAGTACACCGACAGATTACAAGGGTCTAGATAGAAAATCTTTAAAACGACAAGATGAGTTTACCACACAAGTTAGAGGCTTTTTTGATACTTTAGCTCATCAATGGAAATTATTTTTAGTCGCAATTGCCGTATTATTGTGTATAGG
>JACRAO010000233.1 GCA_016213345.1 Bdellovibrio sp.
AAATGGTTTGGCTATCGCTCTTCAAGGTTAAATTTAAAATGGAGAGTAATTTATGAAATTTATAAAAAAGAAGTAGCCGTTTATGTTTTTGATATGGTTCCACATGACTATAGGAGATGAATATGAAAAAAGGATATATAAAAGCAAAAACTCACATTAAACTATTACCTGGTGACTCTGTCAGAATTGCAAGAGAACTGCAGGTAATAACTCAGCAAAAACTGTCTGAGCTATGTGATATGCCGCAATCAACCATTTCGGCTATTGAAAAAAATAAAATAAATCTCGGGGTAGAAAGAGCAAAAGTTTTAGCAAGAGCACTCAAAGTACATCCATCAGTATTACTTTTTTCAGGCTGGGATATTGAAGTTGATGAAAGAAAAGCAGCCTAAAATTTTGTTATTTTTTTGGGAAAGTAACTCATTATATATGTTTATTATGTTGGTACCCGCGAAAAAGCCCCCTATTGAGGAGGTTACATTAAGATTTTGAGCAATGAATTATATTTGATTGCTCCGTAAAGATTCGCTCCTCCTTGAGACATCGGCACAATGTACTCTTTTTAACCCCCAATATTTTGTTTACATATCTGTTCGCTGTAACTGTAACCGCATATTCACTTGATAGTTGAATATATTTCAAATAAATCAATATGTTAGCAATATAATATTTAAATTATCAACTAACAGTTTTTAAAGTAACATCATGCCGTGGCAGAAGCTATAACCCCAACCTTTGGCCAACAAAAAGCTCGTAGATTTGCTAATTACCTTACTAATTTAAATAAAGAAATTTTATTGAAAAATCAAAACGAACCACAAAGACCGGATCGATCACCGGATTCGATTGCTGAAGATAAGAGTATTAATCTTTTTGATCGTGTCAGTAGTCGTTACGAGCTGTTTTACCGCAAAATCTTGTTGTCTAAGTAGAGCATTAACTAATTAAGGTGTTAACTGGTTTGGAAACGGAATCGAATCCTGCTTTGGCTCTAAAATACGGATTACCACACGGCGGTTTTTAGAGAGACTTTCCTCGTCAAATTCGCCTGTAGGTTTTCTTTCCGGGACAACAGGAAATGCATCTGAATACGAAATCGCAGTCAATCTCTCTTTTTCGAATCCGTTTTCTATAAAAAGCCTAGCCACCCTGGCTGAACGAGCCCCGGAGAGCTCCCAGTTAGAAGGATAAATCCCACTCAATACAGGACGACTATCAGAGTGCCCTTCGATCACAATCTTGTATTTTCGTTTTTCAGCGGTTTCTCTTGTTATTATTTTTTTTGCCAGTTCTTCTAATATTTTCTTGCCCTTATCTGAAATAGCAGAACTCAAAGTATCAAAAAACACCGTGGATTGAAAAATAATTTCTACTCCCGTGTAATCTGATTTCATAATGACTTGATCTAAAATCCCCATCTCCTGTAAAATCTGAGTCATAAACTTTGCAGTTTGTTTTCCACCTGGAATATACTCTCCACCAAATTGCTTAGCTAAGGCTTCCTTAAATCCGTCGTATTGTGGGGCATCCAATTTTGCCATACTAAAGAGCATAATGAAAAAACCACAAAGCAGTGTCATCATGTCAGCATAAGACACAAGCCAGTTCGAATCGTCATGGCCACCATGTATAATTTCTTTTTTCTCATTTTGTATGACGATCGTGTCATTAGTGAGTTTAGTTTTTTTTAAAAGTTTAAAAATTGCAGCCATACCCTTAGGCAGCCTTTCTTAATACTCGATCCTTAGGCAGTAAAAACGAGTTTAGGCCCTCCCGCATCGCAATTGGATTGACTTGTGCTTTTAACATCACAGCACCTTCGATAATCATCTTTCGCAGTCTCATCTCCTCTTGTGTTCTTTCGGTTAGATTTTCTGCAATGGGAAGAAAAACCAAATTTGCCAGCGCAATCCCGTAAAGTGTTCCAATCAATCCGATTGACATTGCCGGGCCAATCATTTTTTGACTATCGGGTTGTCCTATTTTCTGAAGCAAACTGATCATACCAAGTGTGGTCGCCAGTAACCCAAAGGCAGGTGGAAATCGGCCAATGTTTTTGAACATATTAGCCTCAAACATGTACCTGGCCTCTGTGGTATTTACTCTTTGCTCAAGTGTTGTTTTGATTTCTTTTTCAGTCAAAATACCTGATCCAACTAAAGTGACTGCTTCTTTCAAAAAATCGTGTTTAATTTGTGGAATATATTCGTTAATAGCCGTGATCCCGACACTTGCTTTTTTGTTTAGCTCCATTAGCTGTGAAATTACTCCTTTGAAATCTACTTTGTTTCTACCTAGTACTCGCAGTATAAATACTTTCAGTAGCGATAAAACCTTAATCATAGGATAACTAATACTTGCCGCTGCAGTGGTTCCTCCAATCACAATGAGAATGGCGTGGTAATCTAAGAAAAAATTAATATTATTGGTTATCGAGCTCAATGCCAGATACATCACTCCAACGCCTAATAACACGCCAAATGATGAAGAGAAATTCATGCAGCCTCCTTCTTTAGAGCGCTCTTCCATAGTTGGTATTGACTAATGACATAATTGTCATCAAGTTCTCTTAGTCGACTGACCAGGTTTTGTATACAAGTTTCATAAAAGCGCATTTTCAAATCTTTAGAGTTATTTAAAAAGCGATTGAAATCTTCTTTTGAAATAAAAAATGCATAACACTCTGTCAGTGCTCTTACGGTGGCAGAGCGTGGATTGTCATCAATCAAAGACATTTCTCCAAAAAAACTGCCTTCTCTTAATTGCCCGACATCGTAGAGTTCTCCACTGAGTTTGTTGGCTTTAAATATGCCAACCACACCTTTAATCATTAGATAAAGTCCCCACGAAAGCTCCCCTTCGATTACGATATTAGAATAAGCCTCAAACGCAGTTCCGTGACCCAATCGGATTAGCTCACCGAGTTCTGTATCTGTAAAAGCTTTCAAAAGCTTAATACCTTTAAGTAATTCTACGCTAGGTTTTAATATCTCTACCATCCTGCCACCTTTCTCACTTGTGCTCCTTCTTTTTGTGGCGCTTGCGAAGTGTCTTGGGAGTTTGTGTTTTCTCCAAACATTCTTTCATTGGTTTCAAGCAAGTTTACAAGTCCATCATTGGCCATGACTTTGATCCGATTAATAATCTTTCTTTCAATATTCTGATAATTTTCTCGGCTAATGAGAGTAATATTGGTCAGTTCTTCTTCTAATTCAGAGACCAGGTCTTTTGGTGATTTTGAAAATATAATTTGTTTAATATCAGTCGGGCATCCTTTTAGAAATTGTAAAAGCTCATCATGCTTAAGGCTAAGCACTACTTCGAGCAATTGACCGTCACGCATATAGCGTAGAGTATCTAAACTCACAAGCTTGTTCTTAATTGTGCGGGCACTATCTGGATTATTGGCTTCGAGATTTTTGATTACAGATTTTTGTGCATTAAGCCCGGAGCGCTCTAAGAGATTAACCAGCACTTCAGATCCTGGCAGTGACTCTGTATTTAGTCTTGGGTTTTCCCTTTTCTTTCTCTTTAATGCGTTTGCAACATTGAAAATATAATCCCTTGGCAAATAGTCTATGCGTGAAAGCTCTGTTAGTAGGCTCATTTTTGTGTTTTCATCAAGCTGTGAATAAATTTTAGTCCGCTTAATGTGATCACATTGTGTTAGTGCAATAGCTTTTACGGTCAAAGATTCGTTCGAAACAAGTTCTAAAATCTGTAGTCCATCCATTTCTGCCAGGAAATCAAAATGGTGAGAAGTGCGACTTCCCATGATGACTAATTTACCAGACACTGTTCTTTGATGTAGTTTTCTTAAGAGCTCTAGTTTTTCATCACCCGAAAGTTCTATTGGGTTTTTTGCATAATACTCGGTGAGTTCAGACATGTCGCCTTGAAGGCTTGGATCTCTTAGCATATCCATCACTACACTTTCGCCAAAGATGTGGACATAGCCAGCGGTTGTTTCTACTCCTTCTTCGGTCAAAATTCTTGAAAACACATGTTTTGCTACTTTTGGTTGTTCTGCAAAGACCTGTAAAAGCTCTTCGTATAAGCGGTCTATTTCATAGCGTTTAGCGAGCAGTGCTAATTTATCTTCTTGTGAGAGCTTGCTCTCGCTAAAAATATTTTTTGATAAACTCTGTGCTGTATTTGCTGTCGGATCAGAAGTGAGGCTCTGAAAAACTTTATGTACTGAAGAAGAACCGTTTTTTGCATTTGTTGTAGCAAGTGAAATGAAAATTAAAAATGCTAAAATAGAACAAGCAAAAATGATGCCATAGATTTTGAATTTTTTGAGTTCAGCTTGCACGGCGTCACCATTCTCTACGCGTTCGATTTTTTCGAATCTTTCAAACCGTTCCTGCTTTATTTCTTGTTCTTTTTTAGTGTCTGTGGAATGAAATTTTTGCTCAGTTTGTTTAATATCTTTCGTTTCATTTTGAGTTTTATTGGCTAAAACCCGTTTTTTCCCATTCCAAACTAAAACCTGCCCGTCTTCTGCAAATTGAGCAGGATGTGGAAATTTCATTACTTTAGTATAAAGAGATACATTTTTATAATGATTTGTTTTAAGTTTTGCCATCTCAAAAATATTTTTTTGCTCTTCAGGAAGAAGTATGTCATCCATTAAAATCGTGGCAGAAATATTTTTTATTCTTATTGCCACACCGTTTTCTAAAATAAATTCACCAGGAGCACCGTATTGGGCTTCTTCGAGATTTACGGCATCGGTTTGTAAGTTAAACTGGGCAAGCATGCACTGCTCTGGGCAAAACAGTCTAAACAAATCTTCTAAAACTCCATTGAATTGTTTTGAAATTTTTTCCTTAAGCTCTGCAACTTTAGCCGCTGAACTCACTGGCTGTGGAAAGTGTGTGAGTTGGTAGTCAATTTTGATGGGAAAATCCAAGGTGTCTAAATATTGTTGTATAAGATCAATGAGTTTGCTGCGGGAAACCGGTCCCACTTGTTCGTCAATCAATAGTTTGATTCTGGCCGAAGAAGGCGCAAGTGCAGTTAAGCTTTTTGGGTCGACATCATCAAAGCCAGGAGCAATTTCATCTGGAGTGGATAAATCTACGTTTACAGTCACAGTCATGAGTCTGCACTCATCTCTGCAAAATTTTTGCAATACCGGCTCAATGAGATTGCGAACCTGGATTTCAGTATCTTTTTTGACTTGATCTATTGTAAAAACTGGAGTTGGCTTTGCTAGCGCTTGTAAGCTTAAAAGTGAAAGTAAAATAATCTTCCAACCCCATTTCATGGTGAAGCCAAGCTCCTTTTTTGTTGTTTGCGCTCAATAAATCGCTTAAGTGACAAATTATTTGGTTCTAGTTTTAATGCCTGGTTCCAGGACTGAAGTGCCAGATCAAGTTTGCCAATTCTATGTAGCAGTGTACCTCTCATTGCATAGATTTTTGAATCAGAAGGATAAAGTTTAAGAAGGTCGTCTATTTCGATTAGAGCAGCTTCGTGTCGGTTTTTTCTATAGAGTTGCTTTATGTGATCAACAGCAGCCAAATAACTTTTGTCGTGTTCTGGGGTGGTGTCATCTGCTGGTACCAATCCAAGCTCTGATTCGATTTCGCGTTGTTTTGCTTCTTTGTCATTATCTGAAGACATAGCGGGTTTAAATTCTCCGGTAATTTCTCTATCAGTAATTCCCGCCTGGCGTTCTTTGTAGCGATCATCTGTAAAAGGTTCGGATTCGTTGTATGCGAGGCTTTTTGTTTCTTCTTTGAATGACGGGGAAACAGGCACGACAAAATCAGTCATTGTAGCCTGGGAGCCAGGTAGTTCTACTTCGATTGCTCGGTCTCCTTTTTTGGTTCTGATAATTATATTGTCTGATTTTTCTTGTTTTTTGAGGGATTCTTCTGGAAATGGATTTTGTATAGGAGCTGTACTTTTAGATTCAGAGTCAATTGCAAATATTTTTTTAGTTGTGGCACAAGACAATAATCCGCCTACGGTTATTGCAATTATTACAGGTATTAAATAAATAAAATTTTTATACATCATTTAAAAAAGCCCGCTAATTCCTATTCCAAATTCGACTCCTGAAACCGAAGAAGACGAACTACCAATAAAATAAGTAGCTTTTGGCCTATATCCTAAAATCACCGATGTTGCCCAATGTTTAGCCAATCTCCACTCATAGCCTCCCCTTACTAATCCTCCTAAAAATCCTGAAGCATAAGTTCCGCCAATCCCAACCAGCACGTTGCCACGGACTAGGTTGAAGTTTTCTTCAGAACCAATCAAATTCCACGAATGCATAAAAAGTAAAGTTAAGTTCAAGCCACTAAAAAGTGAACTCTGTGATGTAGACGGACCTGTAAGACTAGAAATTGTGCGAATATATCCGGCTTCGAAGCCGACTTCTTTTCTGCGGTTATCATAGCGTTCCATCATTCTGTACGCCATGCTTAGGGTTCCTGCATATCCTGCAATATCCCGTTCGTATAAATAATAAATAGTAAGTCTGTATTGCACCATGGGCTGATATTCTGTCATTTTTCGAGCGTCATCAATTTGCGAATAATCTGTACCACGTCTAAACACTGAGGCTCTCGATGTCTCAGAGTTATAGCTACGCGACCAAATAAAACCTCCAGTTTCTGGATCAATAATTGTCATAGATAAAATCATGCCTGAGGGATTATATAAAAATGCAATATCCATGAAGTTTGAGATATTAGAAAGCTTTGCTATTCTTGCAAGCTCAGTTGGATTTGTTTCTGGAGAAGTGATTACTACTTGATCGCCTTTGAGAGTTGTTCTTTTGGCTTTACAGGCCAAGCATTGAATGATTCTGGTCTTTGTGGTTTTTAAAATTCTTTCGGTAATAGAAAGTTCCAAGTGACTTTTGAACGAAGCTGGAACGTTTTCACTCATTACGATATTTCTAATGGACAAGTCTTTTAGGCCAGATACTTGTCCATTTTTTAGGTCGTATTCGAAATCAGCCAAAAGGTCTTCTAATACTTCGTAAAAATTTCTTCCTTCATCACCATTGTGGTGTTCTGGTCTGGCGGGTGTGATGGTCTGTGCCGCAGCTGTTGTATCTTCTGCGTAAGTAGGTGAAGTAAAAATAAATAAAGCTAATAATAGTTTTAACATTGAGGCTACACTCCTTTTCCTCTTTTGGTTTCTCTTTTGGTCCCCTTAGTTCCCCTCTTTGCCTCTCATAACTCTTCGGTATTTATTTGTATTTGTTAATCTTTTGGTTTTTAGTGGTATTCTGTTGTTTTTTTGACTGCTACCTTAAAAAAAAATTCAAAAAGGGTCAATTGTTTGGCAAATATTGACGAAAAGAATACAGAATGAAACAGTTTTTAGTGTGTCAAATTTGCCTCACTTTGTTGTTTATAGTGAGTTGTGCTACGAAAAAAATAGAGGCACCTTTATCACTTCCGGAGCCGCCACAGTACACCAAAGTGCTTCATCCTGAGGGGTTGGATTTGGCTGATCTGAAAGCTATTTTTTATGATAAACAGGCTCCTGCCTTAAACATAATAGACAACTGTGATGCTAATTATAAAAAATTAACTACAGCAACACAGAGTAAAGAAGAAATTCAGAAAGGAGTGCAGGAGCTAGTTAGTTTAGATCCCGCTTCTTATCATTGGTGTTTTTATGGCAAGTTGCTTGGTTTAGAGAATCAATTGAAAACTCAGCCTTATATCGAAGAAAAGCAAAAATTAGTTGTCGAAACGTTTGCTTTTCTTACTTCTGTAGCTAAGGCGTATTACATACAATTTCATGACTCTCGTTATATGAGATGGGCTATTGACCGCTATAAAAAATTAAGCGAATTTGTTTTTTATCGGAGGCTCGAAGTTGGCAAGAACCCCTATTTTGATTCGACGGACTTAGCCGTAGGGTCTTTTTCCAGGTTTCGTGAACCGGCTAGTGAGCAGCCTAAACTAGGTGTTTTAGAGAAGTACGGTATTTTAAAACCAATGGCTATCCCAACCGATTGAGTATATATCCGCCAAAATATTAATTGTTAATTTGGCGGATTAGTGTTTATAATATATATTATCAGCCATGAAACCGTACTAATTGCTACGGAGGGAATAAAAGACCATCCAAAAGTGCAAACAACATTTGATCATATAATTACTTTTAACGAGATATTTAATGATTATTACTGGTAATTGTAACCTAGTGAGGTTCCCGTAACGAACAGTAACAGTTCTGTAACAGAAACTGTCCTGTAACTGTTACAGTAACCGTAACAGAGAACAGATTTCTATTTTGCTAATTCAGTGCGCCCGTGTTGTTTCAACACCAAAGCTGACTCGGTGTGCCAAATGTGCTATAAATTCCCTGTGTGTGTGAGGTCTGCTTATTACAATAAACTCCTCAAATTCACACCCATGAAGGGTTTTGTGTATGAGTGTTGTGTTAAACATACAAACTGTTTTCTTATGTATCTTGATTAGCCAAAGTCTCGCCTTGGCTCAAGACAAGAAATTTACATTGCAGGAAACCAGTGTTGAATTTGAGTCTAATCTTAAAACAGTCAATAGCTCTGAGAATATATCGAATTTAAATTTCTACATTGTTCCAGCATGGAACGTCTTAAAAAACTTAAAAACTCTTTTTATATTCAACATCCAAAAAGAGCTTGTT
>JACRAO010000242.1 GCA_016213345.1 Bdellovibrio sp.
CTTGCCTTTTACAGTTTTACCAATGGGATACTTAAATTCAACTTCATCCCAAGGATTTGGCAGCACTTGTTTTAGTCCTAAAGAAACTCGTTCTTTGTCCCGGTCATATTTTAAGATTTTGACTTTAATTTCACTGCCAACAGAGAAAACCTCGCTTGGGTGCTTGACTTTTCCCCAAGACATATCTGTAATATGAAGAAGTCCATCCATCCCACCTAAATCAATAAAAGCACCATACTCTGTAATATTTTTTACAGTGCCATTAACTACCATGCCTTCTTCAATGTGAGACAAAGTCTCCGCTCTTTGTATTTCCCGCTCTTGAGAAATAACGGCTTTTCTAGATAAAACTATGTTTCCTTTTTTCTTATTAAATTTTATAATTTTAAATTTCAGTTTTTTACCAACAAAACGATCTAGCCCTTTGACAGGTTTTGTATCGATTTGGCTGCCTGGCAAGAAAGCCTTCACTCCAATGTCAACAGACAAGCCACCCTTTACTTTTGAGATTACAGTGCCTTCAACAAGTTGATCTTTCTCGCATGCTTGAGAAATTTCATCCCATGCTCTAATAATATCGGCTTTATCTTTTGATAAAAGCAAATATCCACTTTCAATTTCTATTCGCTCTAAATAAACAGATATAGTGTCACCTACCTGTATTGCGACCTGGCCACTTGCACTTTTAAATTCGTTAACCGGAACTAAACCTTCACACTTAAATCCAATATCTACTGTGACAAATTCAGGACCAATATTTACTACAATGCCGTCGATAACCTCGCCTTCTTTTATTTCTCTTTGCTTCTGTGAGGCTTCGAAAAGATCAGCAAAATTTTCATCATTGTATTGTACATGAGATTGCCCATTAGATTTTTTTATCTCTTCTGTTTCTTCGTTTGTTAAAAATTCTTGCATCCAGTTTTGATTCGTTGGTATACCTTGTTTTTTAGACGTACTGGAATCAGAAGTTTGCTTATTTACCATAACTATAATTCATACCTTTCTCTCCTAACGTTACCCGTAGTTTTATAAAAAAGACTCCGTGAGTTGAAGATATAGAGAAGTTTTAGCCTATTTGTCAACCATTATCTGTTCAAATAGTTAAATTCCTCTTTTATTTAATCCCCAATCATAAAGTTCCAAGTGTCTTAAAACTCTCACATTTCTGTCATAATGCTGCACGACAAACTGTCTAGCGCGATGTCCCATTTCTGCTCTTTCTATGGGGTTATCTATCAAAAATCGCAATTTTTTTTGCAAATCAAAGGGGTCTTCTGGTCTTACTAAAAGCCCGTACTCTTGCTCTGCCCCGACGATTTCATAGGCACTTCCGCCAGAAGAAATGACAATGGGGCACTCCATAGCCATTGCCTCGATTGATACTAAACCAAAAGCCTCTTGTCTTGATGGCATAACTAAGATATCGAAAGCGCGCATAATTTCAGGAATGTTCTTTTGATAGCCAGCAAAAATAAAGTAATCATTAAGTGAAAATTGGGAGACCATTTCTTTTAATTGCGCCAAATAGCCTTTGGTGCGACCTAATGTTTCTTCGCCTACTATTACGAATTTAAGATTTTCACTTCTTCTTATATTTTTCATAAGTCCGGCGGCTGCTTTTATAAAAGTCTCTTGCCCTTTGGCAGGATCAATACGTCCCACTAGGCCAATCATAAGAGTATTATCATTTGCGTCCCATTTTTTCCTCTGCTCCCTTGCATTCACTTTTTCAGGATCAAACCTATTGTAATCCAAGCCTAAATTAATAACCTTTACTTTGGATTCTTTTAGGGGATGGGTTTGTAAAATATTTTGTCTAATTCCCTGACTCACAACTAGCATTAGATCTAATCGTTTATAAAGAAGGTGATGAAATGGGTTTTTTTTCCTATGATTGCTTAAAATATGCCGAGTTGCAAAAACTGGAATATGGGGATATCCCCACATCCAAGGCAGTATTGAACCCAAATATGCGGTTTGATGGGTATGAATAAAATTTATTCCTTCTGCAAAGTAATGATGCAATTCTTTACGTAATGATAGATCAAAAAGATTTCGGGGCATAAATGACAACGGTAAAACCTTTAATTCTTTGCGATGCGCCAAGTATTCATGCACCGGACTCCCCTCTGCGCATAAAAAAGAAACCTTAAGCCCTAAACTCCCACATTCTAGTGCGTCTCCAACTGCTACATGCTCCAGTCCCCCCCATGCATGAGAAAGGCACACAACTAAAAGTTGTATTCGATCTTTAATATTATCTGTTAAA
>JACRAO010000239.1 GCA_016213345.1 Bdellovibrio sp.
ATAGCAATGGGCTCACTTCGAGAAGTTCAAGCTCTAGTTGATCTTATTGAACAAAATGGCTTGATTGAGCTTGCAGATCAAGTTGCAGCTCATCTTTATAAACTCATCCAAAACCCTGGTACCTGGTCCAGATCCTGCTTGCCCGATTGCCAGTTTGCCAGCTTCCAGAACTGCCTGCTATTTTGCAGTCATATTTAACGCCTTGTGCCAACATTTCTGCAACGATTGTTACGGAGCCCCCAAATTAGTATTTATCTTCGATTGGCATGCTGGAAAAAAAGTATCCGATCTTCATATGGAGACGCAATAAATGGACTTTTTAGGATCAATTCACCAATTTTTTGGAGAGGCCCGTCTTTTGCCTTTACACTAATAGAGTATAAAACTGTATTATCTTTAAATTTGTCAAAATCATCATCAAATCCTATCTTGCCAAGATAAGTTCTGAAATCTAATAAAATATGAGCATCTACTGCGAGCTCTTCGTTTGGAGTAAACACTATTTGATAAGGAGTAACTGGATTAGAAATGCTTTTTCCGTGTTTGTCTAAACTTGCAGCTTGAGAAAGTGGCAGATTACCTTCACTTTCTGGTCCGTCTTTAATTTGCATCACTGTTTTATGAAATGGTATGCCAAGAATTTTTAACTCTTCTCTTACAGGAGGAGGAATAATATTTGAAAAATCATGTTTAAAAAAATTGCGATCATCTTCTTGACCATCCACAGAATGCATTACATGCAAATTAATTGAAGGGTTTCCGTCAATAAGGAGCTTTATGGCCATTCCTGGGGTAAAAGGACCTTCTTGTTTTGCAAGAGATAGCCTCACAATGCCAATGGCTCCAGTTTTGAAAATACCCGTATAAGGAAGAAATGGGTTAGTAATTTTTAGCTTTACTTTCGCCGCTGTCCCATAAGTATGGAGGAGCTTAGGCCTACGAGGTAAAAATAACTGCGAAGGCATTTCATCTGAAACAGTCATAAAAGACTTCAGAAGAAACTCTGTTAGAAAAAGTAGACCGTACAATTTCGAAGGATCTTTAGTTGGTAGTTTAGAATCATCAATAATAACCTTATTGGGATTCAATTCATCTGGTTTTGTTATAATATACGAGTCTGTATTAATTTGATCCCATAGAACAGACTGTTTAGATAAAGCGAGTAGATTCTGGTAGTTTGCAGGCAGCTCGGCAAAACTGAGAGCAACGCTCAAAAGACTGATAAACGAAAAGGCCATTACCATAATGCTAATCTTCTTCATAGAGAGGACTTATATAACAGCAATACTTTGTTTACAAGTTAAGATTCATTCCAGTATTTTTTCTTTTTCTGGGGCCGGATAATCTTGTGCGCACGAAGGTGAACCAAAATCTGTGCCTGAAATGTATTTTTCTAAAATAATTTGTGTTTCAGGGCAGCCACTGGTCGAGAGATTTCCACTTAACTTGTCAATAGATATCTCCGAAAGATATGGACTTTGCGGGAAAGCTAAAGGTGGCTCACTCTCAAGAGCTTCACTCATAAAACGTACCCAAATAGGAAGCGCTGAACCCGCTCCAGTTAGCTTAACTGTTGTTTTGCGGTTCATATTTGTTTCTTCCTGATCAAAGCCAACCCATACCACTGTTACTAAATCTGGGGTAAATCCAGCAAACCAACTATCACGATAATGACTTGTCGTGCCCGTCTTGCCAGCGGCTGGTCGGTCAAATCCCAATTTTTGAGCCACTTTGGCAGTTCCGTCTGTAAATACACTTTGGAGCAAATCCAAAAGTAAATCAATTTGAGGACGAGGATATACTTCTTTTGGGTGATAAATAAAACGAGCAAACTGTTTTCCGTTTTCGTAAGTAATAGCGCGAATTACAGTTAGTTCATCTTGGACTCCATGGTGCGCTATCACTGCATAAGCTTGCAAAAGTTCAACAGGACTGAGTGCTGCAACTCCCAAGCTTAACGACGGCACATTGGGTAACTCGCTTTGAATTCCTAATTTTTTAGCGGTTTCTATAATGGTTTGAATACCAACTTCGACTCCAAGTCTAGCTGTTGCGACATTCAAAGAGTGCGCAAGTGCATTTCTAAAAGAGGTCCAGCCTTCGTATTCTTTTTCGTAATTTTGCGGACTCCATGTTTGTTTCCCTCTATCAAAAGTTAGCTTCCATGGAGTATCTTCTAATGGATAAGCAGGACCAAATGGCGTGCCAGATTGGTTTTTCCCTTTTGTTAAAGCCGCCAGATATACAAAAGGTTTAAATGTCGAGCCAACTTGTCTTTTCATGTTTAAAATTCGATTAAAATTACTTTGAGCATAGTGTTTTCCGCCAACTAGAACTTTAATAAACCCAGTAGTAGGATCTACTGATGCTAAAGCACCTTCCAATTTTTCATTTTCATGGACACGGTTTTGTTTTTCTAGCTGAGTGACACCTTCTAGCACTGTTTTTTCAGCTATTATGCTCAATCTTGCATCTAAAGTAGTATAAATTCTAAATCCTGAGAGTGCTATTTCTTCTTCAGTCATTTTATCTTTTAGATGTCTGATCAGTTCAGCTTTGACATAGTCTGTGAAATATGGTGCCTTATTGACTACAGTTTTTTGAGGAGCAAGCCTGATTTCTAATTTCATGGCTTCCGTTGCTTCTCTTTGTGCCAAATGTCCTCTTTCGACCATTTTTTGCAAAACAAGTTTCATTCGTTCAAGTGATCTATTTATGTGACGATACGGAGAATAATAAAAAGGTCCACGAATAATTCCAGCCATTAAGGCTATTTCAGCAAGGCTTAATTCATTTAATTTTTTACCAAAAAAGTGCTGAGCTCCCTCTGTTACACCGTGAATTTCTAGATGTCCTACTTGTCCCAAGTAAACTTCGTTTAAATAACGCTCTAAAATTTTTTCTTTATCGTAACGGATTTCTAATAAAATAGCTAAAAACAGCTCATTGATTTTTCTAAATATGCTTTTTGTTTTAATTGTAAGCAGGTTTTTAACAAGCTGTTGTGTAATGGTGCTTCCACCTTGTGCAAAAGACAGCGTTTTCAGGTTTACCCAAAAAGCGCGCAGGATGCCTTTTACATCAAAACCTTTGTGTTCTAAAAAATTTTGATCTTCGATAGCAATAATTGCCTTCCAGATATAAGCTGGAATTTCTTGAAAATTAGTATAGGAACGAATTTGCTTTGTTCCACTTGAGAGTGTAGCAATTAGTTCTGGTTCTAAAAAGAGTTCAGAAATTTCTTTTTCATTTAAAATAATCGAAACTAGAGCTGATCCTGGTGTATTTCCATCAAATTGTAAGGTGATGGGTTTGTTTGCTCCTTCTAGAGTTGCATGGGTTTCTGGTATAAGATAAGTGGGATATTGGATTGGGTGGAGTGTGAATAGAATTTGATCATTTTGTGTTTGATAAGAATATCCTAAGTTTTTTAAGTATTCTAAGATAAGTTTTCGTGGTTGTGGGGGGTGAATGCGGATAAGGTCTGAATATATACGTGTTGGGATATATTCTACCTTTTCGTTAAAAAGTCGTTCTACTTGCGGGTACAAAACCCAAATGTAAGCAGAAAAGGCAAGTAAAAGGATAATGATACCGATAAATAATTTTTTTTTCATTAAATGTCCTTGACTCTAATCTATTACTGATTAATAAAAAATTGACATAAACTGAAGGAGTTTGCAAGCATGCGTCAAAAATACTTTTTAATATTTGCTAGTGTTTTGTTTTTTTCTCACTTTTCAGAAGCACTTGAGTTGGATTGGTCGGGTCAATTTAGGACCGAAGCACACTATGTGTTAAATTACGCTTTGGATTCCTCCAACATTGCCGTGAACGCGGCGCAAGAAGCTGGAAAAGGGTATTACATTTCAGGGGGTGGTTCTAATAAGGCTACGTTTCAGACTTTGTTTCTGAAGCTACGCCCCAAAATAATTGTAAATGACAATATTTATCTAAAATCAGAGTGGTGGGTTTCTGATCCGATATATGGTTTTTTTGGAAGTGTGCCTTATACGGTAGACCAGAGGCAGTATTATTCTACACAGTCTAGAGGGTCGCTAATTTCGGCTCAGAGACTTTGGGCAGAGTTTTTGAGTGATATTGGGACTTTTCAGGTAGGACGAGCGCCTTTACATTGGGGTTTGGGTGTTGTTTGGAGTCAGGGAGATGGTTTATGGGATCGGTATGAGTCTACGGGTGATGTTATTAGACTAGTTTCAAAATTTGGTTCATTTTCTTTCAATCCTGCACTGATTAAGTACTCACAGGGCAATAATATTGGAGGTGCTGCGGGTGTGCTACCATATGCCCCCGTGGCAGGAGATGGAACGGTGATGGATTATTCACTCATGCTCAAGTATGAAAACCCAGATGAGGATTTTGAGGGCGGAGTGTATTTTGTAAAAAGAATTGCTGGATCTGTTCAGGATAGATTTTTAGGAATAGGCACAACAGCGGCACAGACTGCTGTTGGCATGAACTTTAATATTTGGGATTTATATGCACAAAAAAAGTTTTCTCGCATCAAACTAGCGGGTGAAGTGCCTATAACTTCGGGGCAAATAGCAGGTATCGAATACAGCAGTTATGCAATAGCGCTTGAGGCGGGTTGGAAAATTACAGATTCTTGGGATCTTGCGTTAAGAGCGGGTCAGGCACCGGGGCAACAAAACATTACAACTGCAGCCCCAGATAAGTATAAGATTTTTTATTTTAATCCTAATTATCGTTTGGGATTGATTATGTTTAATTACCAGTTGGCTAATTTTCAAGGTCCTAACACACAAAATAACCCAGCTACAGCAGCAGATGCTTTGCTTTCGCCTTTTGATAATCCAATCACTAATGCCAATTATGTTAATATGGATTTAGCATTTCATTTGAGTCGTTGGAGTTTTCATTCTAATTGGACTTTTGCGCAAGCTAAGGATGTTGCTGCACCTGGATATAACTTTTATAACACCTGGAAGAAACTATATGTTCCTGCAATAGGTTCGCAGTCTAGAGCGTTGGGTTGGGAGATGGATTATGGCGCAATGTTCCAGTGGGATGAGGCGTTTCAGTTTAAATTTGATTTTGGATTTTTCTTTCCTGGGGCGTTTTATAAGTTCTCAAATACTGCAACTGAAAATACTACTTCAACAGTTATTGCCGGAGTGGCCAAGGTTGGGTTAACATTCTAATACATGATCATGAAATATGGTGATCATTAGATATGGTGCTTATTAGAAAACTTTTATATAATTTTAAAAATCCGTCCATACGAGTTATTTTTACCACAGGTGTTTTAGCCTTTGGCGTTTTACTGATTTTCAATATTTGTCTATATTATTTCGTTTCACATAAAGTAGAACTAGTAATGGGTCTTAATTTTATTGGCCTTGGTGTCTTAGGGTATCTTTTGGCTGAGTTTTATTTATTGTTGATTAAACCGTTACAGATTTTTAAGAACCAACTGCGTGAGTATCAGATCAATGAGTTTACCGGTAAACTGAGTTTCAATTTAACAGGTCCGCTTTTGTTTTTACAAGAAGGTTTTAATCGACTTATCGAAAAAATTGAAGAATTAATGAGTAGAGTGCAAAAATTTGAAGAATCAAATATCGAATTTGCCTCGCTGGTGTCACATGAACTGCGCACTCCGCTTACGTCTATTTCTGGTTATGCCAAATTGTTGATATCAGGAGACGCTGGTCCAGTTACTGACACACAGAGTGAGTTTCTAAAAATTATTGATAAAAACTCAGAACGGCTCACTGGGCTTATTAATGATTTTTTGGATATTGAGAGAATGGAAAGCGGACAAGTGCATCTTGATGTGAAAGCCAATAATTTGCAACTCATTATACAAGATTGTTTTCAATCGCTTCGCGTAATTGCTCAAGAAAAAGGACTTGATCTCAAAATTAAGAATCTTGATAAGTCAGTTTTTGTAGTTGGAGATAAACAAAGACTTGAACAAATTTTTTTGAATTTATTAAATAATGCTATTAAATATACACATTCAGGATTTGTCGAAGTCGAAATTTCTCAATCTGATTTTACGGCTGAGATTAAAATTACAGATTCTGGAGTTGGCATTTCTGAAGATGATCAGGAACAGCTTTTTAAGAAATATTTTAGAGGGGCGTCTTCTGAACAGGGATTTGGGTTGGGACTTATTATTGTTAAAAAACTTTTGCATGCACATGGAGGATCTATTTTAGTACAAAGTGAGTTAGGAAAAGGGAGTACATTTACAGTTTCTTTGCCGTTATCAAAACAAACTGCGCAAGATGCGGTTATTAGAGGTGTACATGGCATATTAAAGGAAAAATATATTTGGATTGTTGATTCTGATGAAAGTGATCTAAAAAACATGCAAAGTTGGTTATCTGAAGCAAGTAATTGTAAAGAACTACCACCTATAAAAATAAAAACTTTTGCAAATATTTCTTGTGTACCTAAGATTGAAACAGATAATGAAGGGCCTTCGCTTTTGATTATTGATCTAACAAAATCTGTGGGAGAGTCTTTTGTTGTGTCTGAATTATTTGATAAATTAAATGCTCCTGTGTTGATAATGAGTGCTAATTTAGATGATTCAATTATTTTTTCTGTAGGTGCTTCAGCGTGGCTTGCTAAGCCACTAGATAAAGATAAATTTTTAGTTTCTATAAAAGATTTATTGATAAGAACGAGCTGGAAAGTACTTATTGCTGATAGCAATACGGATCTTCGTATTTTAGTAAAACGGGCGTTGGAGCATAAAGGATTAATTGTTGATGATGTTGATCGTGGTAATGCTGTTTTAAATCGCTTAGTTCAAGAGCATTATGATTTGTTGTTATTGGATTTGGATTTAAAAGACGTATCTGGTTTAGAGCTGATTAAGATTCTTCAGCGTTCTCAAAAATTAAAACAAGTTCCTATTTTCATGATGGCTATGGAAGATAGACAAGTGCTGCCAGATCAGGCATTTAAGAAACTAGGAGTTAGTCAGTTTATTCCTAAGCAGAGGGGTCTTGGATTTGTTGTTGATAGTGTGAGCCAACATTTTGAGGATAGGAAAATTATTGAACAACCTGATTGATATTTTATTAGCCGAGGACGAAGAGCATATTGCTAAACTTATTGTTTTTAAGCTAGCAAAGGAAAGTTTTAGTGTAACCGTTGCAAGAAATGGGCAAGAGGCTATTTTACTTTTACGCAAAAAAGAGTGGAAGTTGATTATTCTTGATGTGATGATGCCTATAGTTAACGGTTGGCAGGTGTTAAAAGAACTAAGATCTATTGTGTCATTAAATGATATACCAGTTCTTATGCTTTCAGCAAAGGGATATCAAAATTTAGAAGTTGTTGGCGACGCAGAAATGGGTGCTCAACAATATCTAAAAAAACCATTTGATCCTGAAGATCTTGCAAAAGTTGTAAAAAGGATGATTCGAGTTTGAGTTTATTAAAGGACGATCCAGAATTTCAAAAATTACGAGATGACTTTCTTGATTCTTTAAAAGCAAGAAAAGAGAAATTAATTTTATTGATTAATAAAGTAAGAACATCACCAGAAGAATACAAAACAGAATACAAGAAGGTTTTAGAAGAAATAAAATTTATCGCTCATCGACTTGCTGGAGTGGCAGGGTTTTATGGGTTATCAGAATTGGGTTATGCTGCCGATCAGCTTGATGCATACTTAGATAATGCAGATCTAGATAAAGTAAGGGTTTTGAGTTTAGCAGAACAGTTAAGTACAAGCCTTAGGGTCTGTCCATGAATAAACTAGACAATCGGCGTGAAGACTTTTGGTGCAGATTTGGATGAGCCGATTGAGAAAAATGCGAGGCATAGCCCGGCCTATGTTGAGCGTTTTTCGATTGAGGCGAATTCAAAGGTGCCC
>JACRAO010000241.1 GCA_016213345.1 Bdellovibrio sp.
ACAAAGTTTTGTTTTAACTACGGCAATTCAGCTTGCAAATCTTTATGCAACCATTGCGAATGGAGGAACCATATATAGGCCATATGTTGTCAAGAGGGTCGAAAATAACAATGGGCAAGTATTGCAGGAATTTAATCCAGAAATAGTCAATAAAGTTCAAATATCACAAAAAACACTAGAACTAGTTAGGCAGGGACTTTGGGGTGTGGTTAACAATGAGCGTGGAACGGCTTATTCACAAAGATTACCTGGGATTGATTTTGCTGGCAAAACTGGCTCTGCACAAGTAGTTCACATAGCAGAGGAAAAGCTTTTTAAAAAATATGCTTGCGAGTCAATGAAATTCAAAGAGAGGCAAAATGCTCTATTTGTGGGTTATGCTCCCACGAGAGATCCTGCTATTTCAGTGGCTGTGATTGCGGAACACGCGTGTCATGGCGCAAGTGGAGCGGCTCCAATAGTTAGACAAACGATCAAGTCTTACCTAGAAAAATACAATCCAACACTGTACGGCGCAAAAGCAAAAGCCAAGGTGAGGCCAGAACCAACAACAGAAGATCTCGAAGATTCTTTTGCAATCGAAGAGAGGGTTGATCTACCCGCTCAAGGGAGCGAATAATGACACATGCAAGTACTGAGACTCAATATTTATTAGAAGACAATCAGAATTTCAAATTAGGATCATACGAGGAGGAGTTTAAGAAGTTTAACTGGAACTTGCTTATTATCGAAGTCATTCTTTTTGGTATTGGGATTTGGAATTTAATGAGTGCTACTATTGTTCAAGGTAAATCAATGGGATTATACAGGACTCAGCTGCTTTGGTTTGGGATTGGCATGATACTGACGGCTTTAGTATTACTGGTGCACTATTCGGCATTTTCCAGGCTGGCTTATGTTATTTATTTTGCAAATCTTATTTGTTTAGTTTTAGTTTTATTTATTGGTAAGTCTTCTTTAGGTGCAAAACGTTGGCTTGGGTTTGGTAACTTTGGAATTCAGCCATCCGAGTTTATGAAACTTTCTATGGTGATTTGTCTTGCAAAATTTTTCGAATCTGACAGAAATCTTGGGGGATATTCTTTCAGGGATTTAGTTTTGCCTACTTTACTGCTTATTATTCCTTGTGGACTAATAGCTATGGAGCCTGATTTAGGAACCGGGTTAATTATTATGTTAGTGGGATTAAGCATGTTTTTATTTATGAAAATTCAGGCTAAAACCCTACTAATATTGGGGATTTGTGCGACCATATTGCTACCCCTGTCATATCAATTTGTATTAAAGCCGTATCAAAAGCAGAGATTAACGTCATTTATTGATCCAATGGGAGACCCAAAAGGTAGTGGTTGGAATTCGTTACAATCAAAAATCGCAATTGGAAGTGGCAAACTGTTTGGCAAAGGTTACAAAAAGGGCACGCAGAGCCAGCTCAATTTTTTACCGGAGCACCACACTGATTTTATTTTTTCTGTTTTTGGTGAAGAGCATGGTTTTGTAGGGTGTGCGATTATCGTTTTATTATTTTTTGCTTTTTTATTAAACGGGTTATCTGTTGCTTATCAATCCAATGATAAATTTGGATTGCTTTTGGCATTTGGTATTTCTTTGACTTTTTTTTGGCAAATTTTTATCAATTTAGGGATGGTAATGGGGATGTTGCCCATAGTGGGGGTGCCGCTTCCTTTTTTGAGTTACGGTGGGTCTTCTTTGGTAACCTCATTGTTTTCGGTAGCAGTTTTGACAAATATTGCAAATAAGAAGTTAATGTTTTGAGTAATTAGTCAGCTTTTTGACGCTATTATTTTTTTAATGTTTTTAATTCAAATTTTTATACAATAACAGTAGACGGGTGTATTTTTAAGACACAAATTCATACGAGGTATCAAACTATGGTAGATTTTAAAACAGAATTCAAAAAACCAGTTTCGGGCGCGAGAAATTTATTAAAAAAAATGAAGTGGCTTGTTTTTGGTGCTGCTTTTATAGGGTTAGGTATTAGCATGCCTAGTTGTCCGGGGCAGCAGGCACTACAGCAGCAAGTTGAGACATTGCAGACCAAGCTTAGCAGTGTGGAAAAGCAAAGTGCTCAGCGAGATTCACAGATGAAGCAACTAATTGCAGAAGTATCCCAGCTCAGGAGTATTCTTTCACAGCTCAATAATATTGTTGGAGCACAAAGCATCAGTATCAAAGAACTCGAGTCAAAAATGTCACCCAAATCCAGGGCAATGCCCAAGCCCCCCAAACACAGTGACAAGAAGAAGGGCAAGTAGAACAAATAGTTAAAATGGAACATTGAATCCATCAAGCTTTGCTGCAGCATTTAGTTTTTTGTCAAGGCATAGAAAATACGCTTTTGATGGATTGTCAATCCCAATTCTGGCAGAAGCAAGCTGAATAGCATCTGCTGGTCTCAAATAATAAATTTTTTGCAAATGCAATGCCATATCTAATACATGATAATCTATTACTACTAAAAAAACCCGCTTACGCAACTCTGTTGCTGTCTTTCGCGCAATATCTGCTTCTTTGATAGTAATTGAGTGTTCAATAAGTAGTTGCCACCTTTATCAGTTGCGTAAACTATCGGCGAATTTGCCGTACCTCTTGTTTCTGAAGTCAGTCCACTCAGATCTATTTGATAAAATGAGCCCGTTGTAACCTCAATCGAAGCAGTTTCTGCTGAAGTCAGCCCAGAACTGGAAAAAACCACAGTATAGGTACCTGCTGTATTAAGAGACATATTAGCAAATCTGCCAATCGCACCATAAGCAGGAAGTGCTGTAGTTCCACTCAAAGTACCTCCCCCTGTATTGGTGCCAATTGCGGCAGTTACAGTATAAGTTGATGCACTTGATGGTAACTGATTGTTAAACTGATCTGCAATCATAACCCTTATTTCACCAAGTTTAGATCCACCTGTAGCAGTTGTAGGAGAATTTGTAATAACCAATTTGTTTGCTACGTCTGCCAAAACAGTAGTTATCTTATTTGAACTAGAACCAGTTACTCCACCAGTTCCTGTTGCATTGATATTGTTCTTCCCTTTTGCTTGAATATTAGCACCAGTAAAATTAGCAACACCATTTACAGCGGTAACTGTGTATGCGCCAGAAAAATTTGCACCGGTTAGTGTCACATCACCGTTATAAGCTGTATTTACACCTGCTGTATTATAAGCTTTTACAGTAACACTAAGATTAACTCCCGCAGTGACAGACGTAGGTGCCGATGTAACCACAAGAGTATCAGCTAACACACTCTGTGCTCCGCAAAAGATGACAATAACAAAACTTACTTGGCAAAAAAGATTTACTATTTTTTTATTCATAATATTTATTCCTTTAATTTTAAGATTGTTATCTCCAACTTCATCGAACTACTTACGTACAGCAACACAACATAAGATAGAGTCTACAAGACTTGCCGCTTGAAATCAATTAATTACATATAATTTATATAAATATTTTTTTATTTTACACATGTCTTTTGAGACACAGAAGATAATTGTCCGCAAGCTGCTAAAATCTCTACACCTTTAGAAATTCTTACGGTAGCTGTCATATGCCGATCCAGTAAGTATTTCTGAAAAGCCCTTACTGCTACTTCTGTAGGTCTCTTGTAAACAGAACCCGTATGCTCATTCATAGGTATTAAATTAATCTTACACGGAATGCCTCGCACAAGTTTCACTAGTCTTGCAGCATCCTCCAATGAATCATTAAAGTCCTTAAGCAAAACATATTCGAAAGTAATACGCCGGTTGCACTTTGAATAATCTTTACAAGCTTTAAGCAGTAATGCCAAATTCCATTTTTTATTAACTGGCATGATCTTAGAACGCTTCTCATCAGTCACAGCATTTAACGAAACAGCCAAAGACACAGAAATCTGTTTACCCAACTTTTCAATCGCTGGCACTATACCACTCGTACTAACAGTTACTTTTCTCTTAGAAAATCCAAAGCTATACGGATCTAATAAAATCTGACACGCAGTAATGAGATTTTCTAAATTATGCAAAGGCTCTCCCATACCCATAAACACAATATTAGTAACCTGTGCAATTTTACGCAATTCGTAAACCTGTGCTATGATTTCATATGTTTTAAGATTGCGGCTCAATCCCTGTACTCCAGTCAAACAAAACTTGCAACCCATAGCACAACCCACTTGAGTCGAAATACATGCTGTTATACGCTCTTCTTTATTGGCAGGGATAATTACACTTTCTATGGTTTTATGATCTTCTAACTCCCATAAAAACTTATGGGTCCCATCAATAGATTGTTTAGATTCTTTTTTATTTATATTGTAAAAAGCTACGTTTTCCTTAAGCCAAGACCGTAGATCTTTCGAAAGATCCGTCATCTCATCCCAACTCACGGCACCCTTTTGATAAACCCACTGAAAAATCTGCCTAGCCCGCATACGAGCCCGCCTCTCATCAGTTAGACTCTGAGGCCTAAGAATCAATGCCAATGCATCTAAAGTAAACGACTGAAAATACAACATAAAACCTCAATACTAAATTTCTTTGCCAACTTTATCAAAACACCATATTGATATGAAGTATGAGACTCACAAATAAAATCATACTGGCTTCTACCAATAACCATAAACTTAAGGAGTTTCAAGCCATATGGAAAGCTTATCCAGAGTTTGAAATCATCCCTGTCCATGAATTTATCAGAAACACCGAAAAACTCTCTTTTGTCGAAACTCATAATACTTTTTTAGATAATGCTATAGCAAAATCTCGCTTAGTTAGCCAGTGCTCTCACCAGGTTGCCTTAGGTGATGACTCTGGCCTCGAAGTCGACGCTTTAGCAGGTAAGCCTGGTGTTCATTCTTTTCGCTATGCAAAACCACCCATGGGACATGCCCCTTATTCTCGTCAAGAACAAGATTGGGCCAATATTGAGCTTTTACTACACGAACTAAAACCTAAACGTAAACCATGGAAAGCAAGCTTTAAATGTGCTCTCGCACTAACCATAGAAGGCATTATGATGCTATCAGAAGAAACCCTAGAAGGCGAAATAATAGAAACTCCACAAGGAAACAATGGTTTTGGCTATGACCCGGTTTTCATCCCGCAAGGCTTTCAAAAAACCCTGGCAGAAATGGCAGACAAAGAAAAAAATACAATCTCCCATCGCGCAAAAGCGGTTTACCAACTAATATTTAAAATCAAGGAATGCACTATAGTATTTGCAAAACCTTAAGTAATCCTGACATGGCCAGTACTAAATAACCGCTGCAAAATGCTTTTCAATTTTACTCATCTTGCGGTATAAAACTCTCATGCTATGGGGGTTGGAGTTATTTTTCCTGATGAGCCAAGAGCCTGTTTTATTTCCAAAGGATTTCAAATGGTGTGTGGCTACTTCTGCTCATCAAATCGAAGGGTACAACACCCAAAGTGACTGGTGGGATTGGGAACAAACACTTGGAAAAATTAAAAATGGTGACAAATCAGGAGCAGCTTGTGACCACTGGAACCGCGTTGCCGAAGATATCGATCTACTCAAAAATCTCAATATCAAACAATACCGGTTTTCTATTGAATGGGCAAAAATAGAACCCAACCAAGACGTTTGGGACTCCGAAGCCATTGCTCACTATAAGAAAGAATTACAGATTTTATCTCAAGCCCAGATTGAACCTATTATTACACTACATCATTTTACTTTGCCCCGATGGTTCAGAAAACAGGGAGGATGGGAGTGGAGCGAAGCACCGACTGAGTTTTTAAAATATGTCCAGTTTGTTTATAAAGCCTTGGGCGCTCCTGAACAAATCTGGATTACTTTTAATGAACCCATGGTGCATTTAGTGGGAGGATACATTGCAGGAGTCACTCCACCTGGTGAAAAAAGAGCAATTTCTGGCCTTATACGTCCCCTCAAAGGATTGCTCCAGTCTCATGCACTAGCTTAGGGTCTGTCCATGAATAAACTAGACAATCGGCGTGAAGACTTTTGGTGCAGATTTGGATGAGCCGATTGAGAAAAATGCGAGGCATAGCCCGGCCTATGTTGAGCGTTTTTCGATTGAGGCGAATTCAAAGGTGCCC
>JACRAO010000246.1 GCA_016213345.1 Bdellovibrio sp.
TCTGGATTTTTTGATTTATTGCGGGCTTGCAACGCATCGCTCATATAAGCATGCGCCACTGCAGTTTCACTCTGCACCAATGGCATCATTGGTTCTGAAGTAAAACCTTTGAGCTCATCTCTAATTTTTAAGAGCATAGTTTTTGCCTTGGTTAAATCTTCAGTATTCTTTGTGTTTAAACTTTTACCCAAACACTTCAGAGAAGCTCCAATAGTTTCTCTCACATCATCTAAAAGGGTAAACTTTCCTTTTAACTTAGGGTTATGAAAAACATTTTTCCAACCCTTTAGCTCTCCGCTATATAATTTTCGATTGACTGCAATGCCAGTCGTACCCCAGTCATAGGGAACAGAAACCCGATTTTGTGGATCAAATGATTTTTTTAAAAATTTTGCATCTATGTTTTTAAAATTAGATAAAGCACCGGGCTCTAACTCATGCAAAAGACCAAGCTTACTCATTGCAAAAACCATATAATCCGAAGGTACTGCAACATCATAGCCGGTAGCACCAGCCTGCAGTTTTGCCAAAAGCTCTTCGTTGGAAGCATAATTTGAAACTTGAACTTTTATTTTGCTTTGCTTTTCAAACCTGGCTAATAGCTCTGGAGAAACATAATTTGACCAAATGATCAAATTCACAATTCTAGAGCTGGTATTAGTCACTGCAGACTCTGTTTTTTTTGTGCATGAAGTTATCAAAGTAAAAAACGTACAAAACCAAACAACCAATAATACTTTTAAAAAAAAATTAATTTGCATGCTTTGGAGATACAAAACTTATTTTCAATATACAAGAAAAATAACTATGGCATATACCGAAAGCCAACAAAAACTTTTTTACCAGCATTTATTTGAATTACTTTTTCTGGCAATGACAATGAACCATAAGGAAGCGCACGTATTGTATAAGTGCCTGGATCTACTACAATCCGTATGAGCTGCAAGTCTTTAGGCAACAAGTTCCAAGAACGAATATCAGCTTGATCTGCCACATGAAGCGCAAAACTCGTTAATGAACCCAAAAGCTCGCTACCCGTTCTTCTTGCTACTTGATCGGCAATAACTTCTTTAACAACCACTCCTGCAATCTTTTTAGCTAAGATGCCAGCATATTTTTCATCTAAGTTATAAATAGCCGTAGACTCTATATCGTGTAATATGCGGGTTTCACCAACGTCTTTTCCATTTATCTCTATCTTTGCATAACTAACTGGATTTGCTCTCGGAAAAAATTTAGGGATAGAATGCCAAGAAGGATGAGGACGCTTGACTGGAGAAATTCCATTTTCATAAAGAACAATAATCTCGCTCTTTTTCTTTTTGGGATCTAAATTGCGAGCTTTTTCGTGATCTTCTTTTTTAAGCTGGTATTCCTTATCCCACCTTTCCATTTCATCAGGCATGCCTAGAAACCACGCAATTCGCCATAAGTCCTGGCCTAATCCATGATAATTAGGTTCAAGTTCCCGTGTTTTTTTATAATCCACATAAGCGTCGTTATAGTTTTTTTCTGCCTCATAAATAATCGCAGAAAGGTATCGTGCAAACGCATTTTGCTTATATTTGCGTTTTCCCTCATTAACCATTAGATAAAGCTTTCGATTAACTCTTTTTGCTTCTACTAGAGCATTCTCAAAATCACCCATCATGGCATAATTCATTGCCAAATAAGTATTGATGAGAACATTCTCAAAATCCTCAGCTTTATAATCCTTTAGATTTTCTGAAACAACAAGTGTTGCCCCTTCTGCAGCTAACGAAGTATAATCTTTGATTTCAGCAAGCTTATCTGCCTTTAGCAAAACTTGATTGCTTTCTTCAAAGCGAGATACAGTATGAAAAGTAAGTCATAAATCCAATAAATAAAGAAGTAGGTCCCTTCCGCTTTCGCCTTCTTTTTTTATACCTTCTTGTAGATGATATATGGCGTCATCATATTTGCCTTCACGAAATGCACTATCTATTTTGTAATCACTCATGCGTGTAGAAACACAAGCAGTCAACAAAAAACTAGTACAAACCAGCAAATAACATCGTACCGTCATTAAGACCCCTAAGTCTTATTAATCTAAGAAATGAATTTTTATGAATTTACAACCCAATTGTTTGTTTTTTATACTTTTTACGCACGTCCCTTTCCTCTGTACAATCAATGGTCGAAGTTTCAAGACTTGTTAGATTCATTGTGAGTTTATAATAAATAAATTTGTCTCCACCTACTTGCTGTACGTTTGTAGCCAAGGCACCACTTAAAATATAATCTGCTCCTATTTGCTTACCTCTCTTTTTAGCTGTTGGACCAGAAACACTTCCGCTTTCATGATATTGGTATTCGCCTTCAATATTTCCTCGTTCTTCTTTATTAACAAATCTTACTTTACCTGTTTTAATTAGCGACGTTCTCACTTTATCTGTTAATGAAACTGTATCAATATGCTCTTCTGTTCTGTTTTGCACTCTCTCAACAATTACAACTGGAGGTTTTGGAGAATTAGAAACATACTGGCAAGACACAATGGCGCGGATTACCGTATCAGCCATTTGTTGCATATCAGACTCGTTAAACTTATCATCTAAAAGTTCAACACGTGTGGGATCATCATATTCGCCTTTAGTAAAAGCTTTAGGGCCACAACTGCTGTTAAAAACAAAAACACCAACTAAAACAAACAAACATAACGCCTTATGTAATGACATATTTAATTCTCCTTTTAAACTCGTCTTAAGTTAGTCCTTATTAACACTGTAACTTAAAATGATTCACGCAAATAGACAACTATTATTTCTTAGTCAATTCAATAGGAACACACCCTAGGTATACCAAAACTAAATGCTCCAACTGTTGTTCCTTGGCTGGACAATAAATCCTTGCAAATAGTTTGGACAGCTTAACTGTTCATTATATGAGTTTAACCCCCTGTATGAATCGTGTTTAATTACAATGAGTTAAAAAATAGATCCTAATAAATCCTCTCAAGAACTATCAAATTTTTAGACATCTGTACTGACAATTTACAAAAAAATTTGCCAGCACTAGACTATTTTCCACTCTTGGTATATTCTAAATAAGTAAGATATTCTTACTTATGAGACATGAGGAGATTTTATGAGAAAAGTAGTGCTAATAACCAGCGTTTCTTCAAAGGGACAGGTGGTAATTCCAAATGAGTTTCGCAAGGAACTAGGACTTGAGGCCGGGAAAAAACTTGCTGTTTTTTCCGACGGTGCAAATTTGCTTTTTAAACCAATTGAAGCACCCAAAAAAGAGATTTTTGATAAACTCATCCGCGAAAGTCGAAAAATAGCCAAAGAAACTGGACTTAAAAAATCACATGTGGCTAAAGCTATCCAAAGGGTAAGAAATGCAAGTCGTTATTGATACCAATATTCTTATCTCAGGGATATTTTGGGGTGGTTTACCTTACAAAGTATTAAACCACTGGACAGACGACCATTTTGAGGTGATTACTTCAGAAACAGTATTAGAAGAATATTTTCAAACTTTGAAGCAGCTCACTGAAGAGCGTGGTCGTCCTGAAATTTATCAGCATTGGTCAGGGTTTATTGCACAGAACTCAAGGATTGTAATCCCTCAAAAGCACTTCAAAATTTGCCGTGATCCGAAAGACAATAAATTTTTAGATTGTGCAATTAGTGGTAGAGCTAGTTTCATTATCACTGGTGATAACGACCTTCTTTCAATAGGTCAATTAATGACTGTAGAGATTATAAATCCAAAGAAATTTTTGAGCCGGTTTTAAATTTTATTTGTTCTTCTTTTTATTTTTGAGTCAATATCCATGTTAAATGATATATTAATTAACTCCATGCAACAACTAGGTCAAAATCTCATTTTTGTAGCCGGCAAAGGAGGGGTTGGCAAAACCACTATCTCTCAGGCCATTGCACTTGCCCTCTCCCAAAACAGCAAAAAAACCCTGTGGGTTGAGATCGAAAACCCACTAAAACCTCCAGGAGAAAAAAAACAACTGAGCACCACCCTATGGCACTTAAACTGCGAAGCCACTCAAGCCTTTGAGGAATACATACAATTAAAAATCCCTAAATTATTCAAACTATTCATTAATAATAAATTAATTAGATCTCTTTTCATGGTTGCCCCTGGTATCCATGATCTATTTTTGCTAGGTAAAATTTGGTTCGAAAGAAATCACTTTGACCATGTCGTAATTGATTTGCCATCGACAGGCCATGGGCTCTCACTTTTTCAGGGCACTTATAATTTTTCAGAACTTTTTAGAACTGGTCCCACACACAAAGATACATTAGAAATGCTAAAGACATTTCACGATCCTATAAAAACAACATTTCTCATTGTTTCACTGCCTGAAGAAATGGCCCTACAAGAATCTTTAGATCTAAAAGATTATCTTTTAAAATTATTCCCCAAAAACAAACCACAGTTTCTGGTAAGCAAGGTTTTTCCAAAATCAACAGAAAAAACCGAACTCCCCTCATCCGCTCTAGACTATGTAAATAAAAGAAATATTTTAGAAACTAATAATTTACTAATTTGGAACAATGCACAAATACAATTTGAAATATTAGATTTTCTCATCCCAAATCATCAACAGAGTTTAATCGAATGTATAGCTTTTGAACTTAAACAAAAAGGAGTCTAACAAATCAACTCACTATTTAAAAAACGTAAAATCATCATTACTTGCGGCTTAGGAGGAGTGGGAAAAACTACTTTAAGCGCAGCATTAGGCATTCGTGCAGCACTTACTGGGAAAAACACAATTGTCATTACTATTGATCCAGCTAAAAGATTAGCTACTGCCTTGGGCCTAGATATTTCAGTAAACGCACCAACAGATCTGACACCATTACTAGTTAAAACAATACATCCACCTGTTTTAGGCTATGGCTCTTTTCACGCACTTATGCCAAATACACGTCAAACGTTTGAAACTTTTTTACTCAGTTTATCCAACAATGCTGAGTTTTCAAAAAAATTAATGCAAAACCCGATTTTTCAGATTTTCACGAGAGATTTTTCTGGAGCAAACGAGTACATGGCACTCGAAAAACTATATGAAATTTTTATTTCAAATAAATATGACATAATTATTTTAGACACCCCACCTAGTCGAAACATGCTTTCGTTCTTAAATGCTCCTGAGCTGTTAAATCGTTTTTTTGAAGAAAAACTTATACGTTACTTGCTCCTACCCTCACATAAACTCTTCTCAAGCAGCATGAGAAAAGTTCTTTCTCTTTTAGAAAAACTAACAGGCAGTGCATTTACAACTCATCTTTTTGATTTTGCCTCCTCTATTTTTCAAATAAGAGCCGAATTTCAAACCAATCTAAAAAATATATTGGAACTCTTAAGGTCTGAAAAAACCACTTTCTTTTTAGTTACATCTCCTGGAGCTCAAAATACTCTCGAATTAGAGCATTTTATTCAATCATTACAACAACATAGATTTAGTTGGGATGGTATTGCCTTAAACCGGTCATTAAGTTATCTCTTAGTGTCTGGAGGCCCCTTAGGAAAATCTTTAGAGATCATACAAATGCTACAAAACAAAGAAAAAACAATGCTTTTAGAAATACAGAAAAAACTCCAACCAAAATCAATAATGATAGTTCCAGAATTGGCTAGAGATGTTCATTCGCTTGAGGATTTATACCATGTCGCTTTGGCGCTTAAGTAAGCTTTTTATCATTGTACTTGCGGTACTTGCGGTACTTGCGTTTGTTCAAGTTACTCTAGCAAACCAAACGTTGAAATCAAGCATTGGTCCCACATCAGAATCCGAAAAAGCTCTGCTTTGGGAGGACGCAACCAAATCTTTTGAGATTGGCAATTACAATGACGCTATACGTTTATTTGAAAGGCTAATTCATCGCTATCCATCTTCACCAAATCACTTAAAAGCTCATTTTTATCTGGGACAGGCCTACCTAAAGACCAATAATCCCACCAATGCGCTTACGCCACTAAAGTACTTTTGTGAAGCCACTGGAAAAACTGAACTAGGTATTCAAGGAAAACTTTTATTATCAGAAGCTTATTTAGAAGTTAAAAAATTTCATGAAGCTTATTTGGCAGCGCAGGAAATAATCCAGCTTCATAAAAAACATGCATTTCCATCAGAATTTTGGATGTTAGCACTCATCCATAAAGCTCAAGCACAAACAAAACTAAATCATGATTATGACGCGACACTGACATTGGAACAGGCACGGACAGAATTACAAGAAAACCAAAGCCTTTTAAAGGGCAAAGCAGCTTGGGTGGAACTTCAGCTAAAAGTAAAAAAATGTGAAAAGCTAGGAAATTACCATTTTACAAAACTAAATGAAAGCCAAACACGCTCTCAAATAGAAAGACGGGGCACGTGTCTTTTAGAGTCATTGATACTTTACTTAGGCGTATTACAAGCGAATGAAAAAAAACTGGCCCTCTTATCAACTGCACAAATGACGGCGTCTTTTCAAAATTATTCAAAGATCTGTATGCATCCTCCGCTACCAGCTGTATTGCCAACAGGTAAACACACAAAAAAACAAATAAACCAATATCAAAAGGAGTTAATAGAAGTCCTAACTCAAGACTGCAAACTCCAACAAGAAAAAGCGCGGCAATTGCTTACTTCTTTAAAAGACCAGATCCCTCCAACAATGAAAGCTCACATAGAAGATGTGATAAAAAAAGTAGGGAGTTAAATTTCTGTTATGCGTTCGACCACTTTAAAAACAGAACTTGCAAGTAAAATTCAAAATAATCAAAGCAAGATTTGTCAGTGGTATTCTGAGTACATCAAAAAATTTCCACCTCCACTGTATTGCTCAGTAGATCTGAGAGATTCAGAATATAAAATTGCACCTGTTGATTGCAATTTGTATCCCGGGGGATTTAATAATCTCTGTCCAGAGGATTTAAGAAATGCCCCTCAAGTATTTAGCTCTCAAATCAAGTCCTTTGTGTTGGAAAAGGGACTTGAAATCCCAAAAAGAATATTAATTTTACCTGAGGCTCATACTCTGAATCAGCTTTATATTGAAAATATTTACTATCTAATGCAGCTTTTAACACGTTCTGAGTTTATTGTTGAAGTAGGCTGGTATTATACATCGAATTTTCAAGATCAAGAAAACATTGTCGAAAAACATCAAGCGCGAAAACCTGATGAAATCGTCTTGACATCACATACCGGGAAAAAACTAAGAGCCAGTCCCATTCAAGTAAGAGATGGCATATTATCTGCAGGAGATTTTACACCTGATGCTATTTTGTTAAATAATGACTTTTCTAGCGGATATCCAAAAATTTTAGATTCTATTAAGCAACCTATTTTACCAAGTCATACTTTGGGCTGGCATACACGAAAGAAAAGCGAACACTTTCATTATTACAACCAGCTTGCCACTGAATTTGCTACACTCATTGAAATTGATCCATGGCTAATTAAAATTGAAACAGAGGAAGTTAGCCCGGTCTATTTTAATGAAAACCAGGGACTTGAAAAAGTTGAATATACTACAAAGAAAATACTTAAATGTCTGAATCTCTCTTATCAACAACATCAAATTAAGCAAAAGCCATTTGTATATGTAAAAAATAATCGGGGCACCTATGGTATGGGGATGATGGTGGTTCATTCTGAAGAAGAGTTAAAAAACTTAAATAGACGAACAAAAAATAAAATGAGTGTAGGGAAAAATCATCTCCCAATACAAAGCGTTATCGTACAGGAGGGAATTCCAACTTCGACCATTATGCACAATGTTTATTCAGAACCTGTTATCTATCTAGTTGGGTGTGAACTTATTGGGGGTTTTTTAAGAACACATGACAAGAAGAATGCTGAGGAAAATTTGAATTCACAAGGTATGGTGCTAAAAAAACTTTGTGTATCTGACTTAAAAACACTTCCTCAAATAGGAGATCAAGAGTTATTAGAGAAGCCCCAAAATAAACTCCATGAGAAAGTCCAAGAAAAGATCCAAGAAAAGGTCCAAGACAAGCTTCCAGTTTTAGAGCTAGTCTATGGTTCTATTGCTAAAATTTCAGCTCTAGCTGCAGGAATGGAACTTGCACAACATCGCATTCAAGGTTAAAAAGTCTTTAAAAGGAATTAATATATGATTCACGAAAATGTTATTCAAATGATAGGAAACACACCAATTACAAGGCTTAATCGAGTTACTCCAATGGGTTTGTCTAATTTTTATGCCAAGCTCGAATTTATGAATCCAGGCGGTTCTGTAAAGGATCGCATTGGGTACTGGTTAATCGAAGACGCAGAAAAGAAGGGTGTTATCAAGCCTGGAGGAACTATAGTCGAAGCCACAAGTGGTAACACAGGTATTGGTCTGGCCGTAGCTGCTGCGATTAAGGGATACAAATGCATTTTTGTTTTGCCAGATAAAATGTCACTTGAAAAAATCAAGAACTTAAGAGCTTTTGGAGCTAGAGTTGTTGTCACACCAACCGCCGTTGCTCCCGACGATCCAAGGAGTTACTATCAAGTCGCTCGTCAGCTTGCACGAGAAACTCAAAATGCCTTTTATATTAATCAATATGACAACCTTGCAAATCGTGAGTGCCATTATAAAACCACAGGACCGGAAATTTTACGTCAAATGCCTGATGTAGATGTCATAGTTGGAGGGCTTGGCACAGGTGGTACGATGTGCGGAATTGGAAGATACGTTAAAGAAAAAAAACCTTCGGTAAAAATGATTGCTGTTGATCCGGTAGGATCAATTATCTATGAATACTTTAAGACTGGAAAAATAAAAACAGCACCAAAGACTTATAAAATCGAAGGAATTGGTGAGGATTTTATTCCCGGAAATTTTGATCTTTCAATCATTGACGATGTCGTTCAAATCGAAGACAAGGAATCTTTTTTACTCACCCGTGATTTACTCACAAAAGAAGGCATTTACTGTGGGGTTTCTAGCGGTAGTGCTTTAGCTGGAGCCATTAAGTGGGCCAAGACGCAAGGGGAAAGTATTTATAACAAAAAAATCTTAGTGATTTTTCCTGATAGTGGAAATCGTTACTTGTCAAAAGCATTTGATGATGACTGGATGAGAGAAGCCGGACTGTTAGATAGTGTATCTTTAGGAAAAGTAATTGATTTATTACATTTGGTTCATCCCCATTCAATTAAAGGTGAAACACCTATTTTTATGGCCAAGCAAACAGACAAAGTGTCTTTTGTAATTGAGTTATTAAGCAATAAAGGGATCAGTCAACTCCCCGTTACCGATGATGCCCAGTGGATCAAAGGCATTGTAACTGAAACAAGTCTTTTAAATGCATTATACACAGGAAAAGTAAAATCTAATGACATAATAGAATCACTCATAGATGCTTCAGTTGAATTTGTTACACCTGATGATTCTATAGAGAAAATTTCAAAATTAATTACCCAAGGAAAAGTACCGTTGGTTCACAATCAAGCAAAATCTGGTATGCTTTTAGCTATTATTACAAAGATTGATCTTCTGAATTATTTAGGACAGAGAATATAATATATTAAAATTAAAGGACTTTATTAATTATTGATTTTTTTGGTTTATTATATATACTCATGCGTCGGAGGTTTAACATCATGCGCCACAGATGCTTTCGATGTCTTGCTACTTTATTTTTTATTACTTTATTTTTTTCCTGCGGAAAGAAAAAAATAGAATTTCACTATTTAGAATTTCACTATAATGAAACCAAGCAAAATTGCGAAAACGACAAAGGAGAAAGTGGATACAATAATGATCAAGTTGTAGAATGTGGTTCTGTTGAAAACTTGTCATTTAATTACAAAGATTTTTCCAACACTAATTTAATGGGTTTAAAAAGTAATAATACTTTTTTTACTGGATGTAATTTTTCAAATTCAGATCTCTCAGGAGCGGTATTTGAAAAAAGCGATCTCTCTTATGCTAATTTCAGCAAGGCTAAGTTAAATTCCGCTCAAATAAATGTTTCAATGAAGAATTTTTATTATCCAACATTGTCAGATTCTGAAATCAATGGGGATACTACACTTCCAATAAGCACACACAAAGCAGTTACCCTAGGAGCCCATTACAATAACAACTATAGACTAGTTTCACAAGGAACAAGTCCTAGTAACTTTTGGTCTTACACACTCAACAATGGGAGTCTAATGAAAAATCTTCCTAAAGAACTCGTAAGTCTTATTCAGACAATTCTGAAAGCGTCATAACAGGTGTACAAAATAGGACGAGGACCACCCATTACCGTTGCTGTACCCGAAATGCCTCCTCAGCACACCGAGCAGTAAGAAGTGGTCCCCAGTCAAGTTGTCTAAGCTTCGAGTACCCACCGAAATTCCTCTAACTCAGACATAGTTCTTTTCGGACATGCTACGATAGACTTTAAAATTTTTTAATACGTATTGACTCATAAAGATATGAACTAAAATGCTCCACCACCGCTAATATACGGATTGCCATAGCCAGAATAAAACCCACCACCACCTAAACCGCCGCTATACATAGATTGATAATAGCGCGCTTGAGCTTCATATGCCTGTTGTTGAGAAAGCATGAAATCTTGTTGAGCTTGCGCCTGCCTCAATGAATTTTGAAATGCAAGGCCTGAGTAACCAACATAGGGATTTCCGCCATAACCTCCAAAACCGCCACCGAAACCTCCACCATAACCTCCTGGAAAACCACCGTAACCGCCAAAGCCGCCTCCACCACCACCATAACCGCCAGAAAAACCTCCGTAACCTCCAAAACCACCACCTAGCCCTCCACCAAAGCCGCCGCCAAAACCTCCACCTGGATAAAAAGGCCCTCCAAACATAGGAGATACTCCAGCGGTCCAACCAAATCCTGGCGGAAAAACTGGCATACCAAAGCCACCACCAAAAAATGGAGCCGGTGCATTAGGAGCAAAAGGAGGTGTCATGCCAAATCCGCCGCCGAATCCAGGGAATCCCCCAAATCCTCCGCCTAGTCCTCCTCCAAATCCGCCACCGAAACCTCCGCCTAGTCCTCCTCCAAATCCGCCACCAAAACCTCCGCCTAGTCCTCCACCAAAGCCGCCGCCAAAACCTCCGCCTAGTCCTCCTCCAAAGCCGCCACCTAGTCCGCCATACATGGGTGGGGCGCATGGCACTCCAAGCTGGAGACACTGATTTAAGTATTGATTGTAGTTATTTCGGTAACCCATAATGCCATCAGCATACATGCCAGCCTGAGCGTTTATTCCGCTGGCATAAGACCAAGCATTTAGTCCTCCCAAAACCATTGGTGTAATTGCGTTTAATCCTCCAATTAAATAATCTCCAAATTTAGGTTCACGTGGTTTCATAGCAGCTAACCAGGCACAGTTTGGGCATTCTTCACGAAGCGTTCTTATCTCATCCTCAACATCGGATTTTTTTGACCTATAAGAGCTAATATCAGTTTCATGGCGTTTAATTTCTTCTTCTAACTCAGTTAGCCTCATTTCCTTACCAACACATTTTTCTACATAGTGTTTACATGAACCTGTAATATCATTCAATACATCATTGTCAGCTTCATAAAGCTCTCTGCATGGATTTCGTTTCCAAGAATCACGATATTCTGGCTGTAAAATAGAACCAACAACATCTATAAAAGGAGCACATGGCCCTTTTGGTTTTGGATCTTTTTTGTAATCCTCATAACTGCTCAACATATAGTCACATTGTTTGCAAGCCATTGCAGAATGATAACTATGATCGTAGTCACCACGCTCTAATTTTCTTCTCTCATGTTCATCTTCTTCTAGTTTCTTCTCTGCTGCTTCTAGGTCACTTTTTGCTTTTTTTAGTTCTTTCCTGTGCTCTTTCATTTGTTCTTTATAGCCTTCAGGATCAGACTCTGCATAAAGCTGCCCATATGAGAAAAAACAAGAAACCAAGAAAATTAGGATAAAATACACTTTGTTCATTTTAACCCTTTTAAACTTTATCGGCTTATCCCTACAATATAATAATAACCTTAACAAAAAATTAATACAACGCGTTAATAATATGTGTTTTATAATTTAATAAACTTATTTTGTGTAATATATAGCAATTAATTGTCTAAAACCCACCACCACCAAAACCACCGCCAGCATAAGTTTGAGCCTGCAGCGCTCTCCAATAAGCATCTCCGGTCTGTTGTTGTGCAAGCATTAAGTCTAATTGTGCCTGATATGACCTTTGCATTTGCAATCCACCACCAAAACCTCCGCCACTTATGTAAGGGGATCCGTAAAAGCCACCAGCAAATAGCCCGTCATTACCATACGGCACACCGCTATAAGCCTGTGGGTAATAACCACCACCGCCACCATAGCCGCCGCTGATACCACCACCAAATCCAAGGCCACCACCTATACCGCCGCCAATGCCTCCAAAACCACCATAGCCACCGTAGCCGCCCCCGATGCCGCCGCCAAATCCTAGACCACCACCTATACCGCCACCAATGCCTCCAAAACCACCATAGCCACCGTAGCCGCCCCCGATGCCGCCACCCAATGGCAAGTAACCACCGCCCATATAAGAAGGCGGAGCACAACCAACGCCCATAGTAATGCAAGAATTAACATATTGTCCGTACGCATTGTTATAAGAATTTAGCCCACTCGTGTACATCCTGCGATTTGTATTTAACCAATTATTGTAGCTAGAATAATTAAGCAGCCCTAAACCTATAGGGGTAGCCGCTTGAATACCTCCTAATAAATAGTCTCCAAAATTAGGCTCTCTAGGAGGCCAAAAACCATATTGACCACCACCGGGATACATTACTCGATATCCACCTTGGCCAGGATACATGCCCTGATACATTCCAGGATACATCCCTTGGCCAGGATACATGCCCTGATACATTCCTTGGCCGGGATACATGCTCTGATACATTCCCTGATTCATACCAGGATACATTCCCTGATAACCCATAATTCTTGCCCAATCAGAATTTGCACCAAACTGCGAATAAAGCCCAGAGTCATAAGAACTTCCACAAAACAAGCAAATTTCACCATCTTCATCAATTTTTTTCTCAAGTGAAGCCTTTTTAGCTTCTAGTTCTTCAATATCACTATCATAATCTCTGAAGAGCTTGTCTAAATGCTCTTTATTAATGTTTCTATTTACTTCTGCGCAACTACGAACTCGGCTTGCACACAGTGGATGAGTTTCAGCTATATCAGACCAACTCTCATGATTGAAAATTTCTACGCAATACTTTCGATATTCACCATGCTTATGACTACCATGATCATGTTCGCTTTCTTCAACATCATCTTCATCAGTTTCTAAAAGTTCAAATTCTTCTAAAACACCTTTACAGGCACTTTTTGGACCACATGCTCTACCGCAATTTCCCTTTGCAACATTGATGTTCCAATGTCTATGAGGGGCCAATCCTTCATCAATTCGGGTAATATCGCGAGAAACTTCTTCTTTCTTATTATTAGTGCTTTCAATTTTTGATTCTATTTCTTTTATTTGTCTGCGATGTTCTCGGACTTCTTTCAGACCGGAAAAACCTGTTAAAGGCACAATAAGCGCAACTAAACCTAAAACCACTTTAATCTCTCTGCTCCAGTTCCACATAATCTACTCCTCTTACAACTCAACGTTTCTTGACCTTCCCACTCTACTGAAAGTCACGTGTGTGTAAAGCGACACACCTAAGCTTAGGTTAGCAATATACAAGTATTTAAGTCAAGTTTTTTATTAAAGAAATCCTTTAATTCTATAACCCATTAATTTAATTAAGAAATTCTAGATTTATGAACCAGTTCCCTACGTTTTTTTAATCTAGCTTTTTTCTTAGCTTGTCTATTTTTCATTTTCATTTTTTGTATTACCTTTTTTCGACCGTGTCCCATATGAACTATATCCATCCAATATTTTTTTAAAGGAATCAACTAAATACATATGTTACCCTATTAAAGAGGCAAAATGGAAAACGAAAATTTGACACCAAAACTCGCAAGTGATTCTTTTACTACCGGAGCGTGTGTTATTTATGCTTTACATGGAAAATGCACTATTACAGCCGTTGAGACAAAAGAGATTAACAACCAAGTGATTGATTTTTATAAATTAGAACCACAGAAATCACCCATTCAAAAAAATCAGAGACACGACACTTCAATCTGGCTTCCTGTTCTATCTGCCAAATCTAAAGGGCTCAGACTTCCCATGGCACAAACAGAGACGCAAGAAATATTACAAGTTCTATCAAATGGTGAGCATTATTTTCCTATCAACGAAAAATGGTCTATTGCTCATACAAAACTGGAAAAATGCATCCTTATTGAGGGTGCCCAAGGACTAGCCAAAGCTCTAAGTTACTTAAGCATATTAAAGAAAAAAATGGTTATTTTACCCACAGAAATTACAAAATTTCATGAAACAGTCTTTAAACTGCTTTGCAAAGAACTCTCTGACGCAACAAATGAACCCCTCACAATGACTGAAGAGAAAGTAAATAAAAATTTAAAACAAAAAATTTCTTCTTTTAGTACTTAGATAAAAAGAACTTGCCATTGTTAAATTAAAAGCCTCAGGTTGTGTAAATCTGAGGCTTTTAATCTTCAAAGCAAATTATACGAACGTATTCTGCGGATTAATGTGGTTTTATTAATGCCGGTCTCGCGTGCAGTTTTATTAATTCTGCCACGAAAATAACCAAGCACTCTTTTTAAATACTCTTTTTCAAAACGAGCGATTGTGTCTTGATAATCTAAAGACATAGGAACTTCTGCTACACCAATTTGTTTTGATATCACTTCATCACACGTTGGCTCTTTATTTAAAAACCAAGGAGGTAA
>JACRAO010000247.1 GCA_016213345.1 Bdellovibrio sp.
GCTTTCTACTTTAGAAAAAGTCAGACAGCCTTTTAATGTAAATTCTTTGGCTGTGATAGCTGCAACTAATGCTTTGAAAGATCAAGAATTTGTCAAAAACTCTAAAGAAATCAACACTCAGGGCAGGCTTTTTTGGGAAAAAAACTTTGTAAACCATGGAATTACATTTTGGAAGACACAAGGAAATTTTGTTTTAGTTAATACCCAAAAAAGTTTCGGTAAGTCTGGAGCTGAGGTATACCTAGAGTGTTTGAAGCATGGTATTATTTTCAGACCGTTGGCAAATTATGGTTTGAATCATGCCTTGAGAATTAGTATAGGTTTACCAGAGGAAAATCAGGTTGCACTTAAAGTTTTAATGAGCCAAAAAGATGGATGAAAACATGCATATTCTTAAACAAGGCATTGTGATTGCCATTGATGGTCCGGCAGGGACTGGCAAAAGCTCTGTGACTCGTTTATTAGCAGAAAGATTGGGTTTTATTCATATTGACACCGGCGCTCTTTATCGTGCCATTGCTTATTTGGCGCATGGACAAAATGACGGAAATAATGTTTTAGAACCCAAGGCTTCTCAATTGGCTAAAACTGCACATTTAGAATTTAAACTTAATCCAAAGCTTGTGCCGGTTAACCGTATTTTTGCCAACGGCAGTGATGTAACCGATTTTATTCGTACACCTTTGATCAGTATGCTTGCAAGCCAAGTGTCTTCGTATTCGCAGGTGAGAGCAGCACTTTTGGGGTTGCAAAGAAGACTTGGTTGTCAGGGCAATTCTATTTTAGAAGGCAGGGATATTGGAACAGTAATTTTTCCAGATGCGGATCTGAAGTTTTTTTTGACCGCCAGTTCTTTTGAAAGGGCAAGGAGAAGATTTTTGGAGCTTAAGGAAAACGGTGGTGACGCTCCACCTCTGAGTGAGTTAAAAAAGCAAATTCAAAAACGAGATTTGCAGGATAGTTCACGCGCAGTAGCGCCACTTAAAAAAGCACAAGATGCTTTGACCGTTAATACAACAAAAATGACTTTGGATGAAGTTGTAAGTACGCTGGAAAATAGAATTAAAAAATATTTCAGCAAATCCACATGCAAATGAGCACAAAAAATACTTTAAAGATTTTAGTAGTTAGACCGGATCGTTTAGGGGATGTTATTTTATCTACTCCGGTGCTCGAAGTGTTAAAACAATACAATCCGGATTCTCATATTACGTTTATGGTGCGTGAAAGCGTGGTGCCTTTGTTAAAAGGACTTCCTTTTGTAGACGATGTTATGATTTTCGATCCCAACGAAAGACATAGTGGATTGAATCATGGACTTAGCGGACTTTTTAATTTGATACATGATTTGAGAACGCGGGTTTTTAGGATTTCTGTTGTTCTGCAAAGCCAATGGATGATTGCTGCCGCTCTTTTTGCTGCAGGTGTGAAGTATCGTGTAGGGCCTTTGAGTAAACCACATTCGTTTTTGTTTTTTAATAGGGGATTAAGACAAAAGCGATCATATGTAGAAATGCACGAAGTGGATTATAACCTGCAACTTTTGAGAAGGCTCGGGATGCGTATTGGTACGCGAAAATTTATTCCAAAGGTTTTTATTTCAGATGCAGTCAAAAACGAAGCAAGGGAATGGTTAACTCAGAAAGGAATTAAGCAAAATTCAAAAACGCTTATTTTGGTTCATCCCGGAATGGGGGGATCCGCACTCAATTGGCCGGAGAGTCATTATGCAGAGCTTATTTTGCGATTAGTGAAAGAAAATTTTCAGGTTTTAGTTACTTTTGGGCCACAAGAAGATCTTTTGATGGCTAGAATTCAAGACATGCTTGGTACTTCGAAAGACAAAGTAGTGTTTTACGGGTGCAAGGATGTGGGTCCTATCGAAAAGCTTGGTGCGCTAATGTCTTTTGCAGATCTGGTTGTGGTGCCCAGCACGGGTCCATTGCATATAGCTACTGCATTGGGTAAACCAGTAGTGACATTTTTTTCTCCAATTAGAGTGCAAAGTGCAAATAGATGGAGTCCTTATTTGGCTGATGAGTCAAAAGCAAGCATTTTGGTGCCTGATGTGTATTGTGGACAGGATTTTAAGTGTTTAGGAAACCTTTGTCATTATTATCCGTGTATGCGAAGTTTGTCTGTCAATTATGCGTTAGAGGAAATTCATAAACAATTAAAGCGAAAATAATGGGGGTGAAAATGCCAAAACAACAAAAACCAATACAGACGGTGTGGCCAATCCATGCAGCCAGTTGGGATAAAAAGAAATTAGATAAAATATTAAAATCTATAGCTGGTGCAAGAGTTTTAGTAATTGGTGATGTTGGGGTGGATAGATATACTATTGGTTTGGTCGAAAGGATTTCTCCCGAAGCACCTGTTCCAATAGTTTGGGTTCAAGAAGAAAAACTAAAACTTGGTTTGGCTGCCAATGTTGCTGACAATATCAAAGCATTGGGTGGGGTGCCACTTCTTGTGGGTTTGGTTGGAAAAGACAGGAATGCAGAAGATTTTCGTAATTTATTAAAGCAATCAGACATCCAGATTTCACATTTAGTTGTGGATGCGAGCAGACGCACGGTTCTGAAGGAAAGAATTGTAAGTGAAAGCCAACAGCTTTTAAGAGTTGATTATGAAAATCATATAAAAATAGATCAGAAAATTTATACTCAAGTTTTAAAAAAAATTCAAACCATAATGCCCGATTGCGATGCAGTAATTGTAGAGGATTATGCAAAAGGTCTTTTGACTAAAGATTTTGTAGAAGAAATTTTTTTTCAAGCAAGAAAATATAAAAAAGTAGTAGCAGTTGATCCAAATCTAAAGACACCACTATCTTTTTATCAGGGAGCTACGGTGTTAACTCCAAATACGAAAGAAGCAGAAAAGCTTTCGGGTATTAGTATTACAGATGAGAAAAGTTTAATGCAGGCAGGAACTGTTCTTTTAAAAGAAACTCTGGCCCAGTATATCATTATCACCCGTGGGAAAGAAGGTATGGCAGTTTTTGCACAAGATAGTCACACTGTTAAGTGGACTCCCACCTATGCTAGAGAAGTGTACGATGTTTCGGGTGCTGGAGATACGGTGATAGCTGTTTTAGCATTAGTGCTTTCTATGGGCGCCAGTATTGAAGATGCGGCTATTTTGGGTAATTTGGCCGCAGGAGTTGAGGTCAGTAAGCGTGGTACAGCTACGGTAAGTCCTGACGAGATCAGACAAGCGTTGGATTTTTTTAGTGTGATGAGGGTGTAGGATTGCGCGATATTTGAAGGCCCTAATGAACTTCTGATCGCCTACTAAAAAATACAGTTGACCATGCTCCGAATTTATCGGATAATATAGGAGTATGGTCTCTTTAGAAGTCTACTCTATGGTAAAGCGATTATTTAAAGGCTCTGATTCTAACAGTTTTTTCATTTTTGGTCCAAGAGGTGCTTTACTTACGAACCAAATCTGGTGTTGAAGTCGATTTAGTGATCGAAAGGCCCGGCAGATCTCATGTGCTGGTTGAAATCAAATCAGCTAATAGAATACATGACAATGATTTAAGTGCACTGCTTGGCTTTTCGAAGGATTTTAAAAAGCCAGAACTTTTTTGCTGGTGTAATGAACACACAGGACGCATATCCAAAGGAGTTACGATTCTACCCTGGGCCGAAGGTATCAAAGAAGTCGGCTTATAATAAAGTGTTTATATCTATATCTGTTGTATAAAATATTGCCACAATTTTGTAGTTTGTAGTATTCGGAAACATAGGTAACAGTAACTATTACAGGGAACAGAGTTCAGTAGCTATTTAATAAATTTCTGATATGGCAGAAGCAATATGCCATCCTCAGTTAGGCGGCTTTTTTCCTCAAGTAAAACTAAAATTATAAAAGTTTTATGGTTTTAATATTTGCAATTTTATTAAAAATTTTGTCTTCAGTGAGTAAATATCCGCTCACATCAATCGTACACTGTGCGATATGGGCATCAGGAGTCGAAATATGGAGTCCTTGTTTAGAGAGTTCTGCTCTCAGTTCACCAACGCGCATCCAGTGCTCTAGATTACAAGTGCACAATTGTAGTTCTAAGAGAAAATCCATTAGAGAGGTGCGTTTGAGAGAATTGAGATTTGAACTCAGTAACTCAGCTGCAACTAAAGGGGGCAAATAAACTCTACTTTCCTTTAAGGCAAGATCTAAATCGTCATTAAGTGTATTTTTAAAATAAGATATCCATGCAGATGTATCAACGATGATTACGTTCACGGCTTACATCCAAATTGATTTTGAGATTTAATTTACCCTTTAGTGCCTGTGCTTTTTCAAAAGCCACCGTACGTCTTACAAGCCTTAGTCCTGCAATCAGTGTGTCTGTAATGCTTGTCTTGGTAACCTGGATCGCTTCATTGACTAGATCCTCAGGTAAATTTGCAGTAATGCGTTTAATTTTTAACGCTTTAGACATATACAAATACTGACATATATACATATATAAGTCAATATGATTTTGGATTATTTCTTATTCTGGAGTTTATTTTCAATCTTTTCGTGTAACTGAAAGTGTGGCATGTTTTCTAGGGTGTGAGGTGGGGTAAGCCTGCGTGAGGCCATGAGCTTGATTATTTCAGAGGCAGTTTCTTCAAGTGCTTTGCCTGTTACATTAAACACTGGCCAGCGACGGTTTTTGCGAAAAATATCATTGGCGTATTCTATTTCGTCATTGATTTTCTGTGGGTCTGCATAATCTCCGCCTTTGTCTTGACCGAGTCTTTCGAGTCTTGCTCTTCTGATTTGTGTTAAATCTTCAGAATCTATTGTGAGTCCAATAACTTTTCTTTGATCTACAGCATAAGCCTCATCCGGCACATCAAAGCCTCTAATAAGCGGAATGTTGACCACCTTCCATCCTTGGTGTGATAAATACATCGATAGTGGCGTTTTTGAAGTTCTTGAGATCCCAAGTATAATGAGATCTGCTTTTTCTAAGCCAGTCAGATCCCTTCCATCATCGTGGGCTATCGTGTATTCCATAGATTCGATCCTATGAAAATAAGCTTCGTTTACGTTATGGAGCAATCCGGCAATGGACTTTGGTTCATGGTGAAAATATTTTGCCAGTCCCACCAAAAGTGGCCCTAACAGATCCACGCATTGTATACCCCTTAATTTTGCCTGACTCAAAAGATAAGTTCTCAAATGAGGTGATACAATAGTGTAAATTAAAAGATCTTTATTAACCGACGCGTCATCGCAAATTGCTTCGATTTGCGTTTCGTTTCTCACATTTTTATAACGTTTAAAATACACATCTTCATCACTAAATTGCACCATTGCGGCTTTAGCCATTTGAGCGGCAGTTTCACCGGTACCATCTGAAACAATAATGAGTCTATGAATTTTTTGAGCTGGTCTAAGCACTTGTTCCATAAATATTTTCAAATTCTTTTTCTAACTCTGGTAAATCCCTGTCTAACTCAAAGCAGAAATCCTTCTTCTGACTTTTAAACCACGTTCTTTGCTTTTTCACAAGCTGTCTTGTGGCAAGTATGATTTCAGATTTTAAGCCATAGATGTCATCTGGCACTTTTCTGCCTTTTGGCTTTTTTTTGTCCAGGTAGTCACAAACTTGTTTATACCCTATAGACTGAAGTGGAAAGATTGTGGGGGGGTATGTTTTTCTTAGTGATATTACTTCTTCTATAAATCCAGATTGTAGCATTGTGTCGATTCTTTTTTCTATGTGGTAAAACAAATCTTTGTCGGGCCTATCAATGATCCAAAGTTTAAACTGTGAGTTATTTTGTAGTTTTGGTTTTAGTTGTGAAGGCTTTTGGCCGGTGAGTTCTAAAATTTCTAAAGCACGAATAAGTCGATAGCGATCATTTTGCTTGATCTGCAAGGCTTTTTTGCTGTCTAGATGTAATAATTGTTTATAAAGTTCACTGTTTGTCAAAGGCTCGAATTTTTTTCTTATTTCTAAATTTCCAGGTGGTGCTTGCCATAAACCATAGAGCAATGCTTTTAAATAAAAGCCAGATCCACCAACAATCAGTGCTCTCAAATTTATAGAATTAAGCTCTTTTATTGTATGATTGACCCTACTAACAAAATCAGCAGCTGTAAAAGATACAGAGGGTTCGACAATGTCAATTAAGTGATGTTTAACTTCGCCCAGTTGTTTTAAGTTTGGTTTAGCTGTTCCAATATTGAATTCACGATATACTAAAAGACTATCGGCATTTATAATTTCAATATTTTTATATTTTTTACAAAGTTCAATAGCTAGGCTGGATTTTCCTGTTGCAGTTGGACCAGATAAAATTACTATATTTTTCTCTGAAACCATTGTTCAATCCTGGTTTTTGGAATGCGTAATACTGTTGGTCTACCGTGTGGACAGTTCCATGGATTTTCACAGTTTTCGAGGTCGTGTAAAAGTGAGCAAACTTGCTCTTTTTTTAATGAATCCCCAGCCCGAACTGCAGAGTGACAAGCGTCTGAAGCTATTTTCTCAAAAAGTTCATGATCTAGTAGTAAGTCCTGATTTCCTACTTCTATTAGCTTTGCGACCAAATTTTGTAGTCTTTGCTTGAGTGCAACATTTTCCCAAGGTGTTGGGATAGCTCTAAAAAGCAATGTGTTTTCTCCAAAAATTTCGGTTTCAAATCCAATTTGTTTTAAAGCAGGTATAGATTGCTCAATTTGCTTTTTTGTTTCTATCGGAAAGTGAACGGCTTCAGGTAAAAGTAAAGCCTGGCTTTCGGCTGGTGCTAGTTTATGGATTATGTTTTTCAATTTTTCGTAGCGTATTCTTTCGTGCACTGCATGTTGATCTAATAAAATGATTTCTTCGCCATTGAGTTCAAAAACCATATAAGTATTGAAAAGCGATCCAACATACTGTGCATAGGTCATTAGGTTTTTGAGTGAAGAATTTTGCTCACCTGATAGATCTAGTTGTGTAAAATCTTGATCTCGTGAGTAAAGAGTTTCTGTGTTTGTTGATGTATTCTGAAAATTATTTTGTCGGTTAAAATAAGCACTAAAATAAGCAGGTGATGAGTATGTCTGTGGCTGGTCAAACTGAGATGATTTGATATAAGCAGGGTGGCCCTGTTCTGAGATCATTTTGCTGACAGAAGATTCGATAAGTCGAAATATTTTGCTACTTTCTAAAAATCTGATTTCTGTTTTCGTAGGATGCACGTTAACATCCAGGTGAGCAGGCGGAAGATCAAGGTATAAAACAATAGCAGGAAACTGACCAGGCATTAGGACTTGTTTAAAATTAAAAAGCAAGGCTTGCTGCAATAAGCGATCTTTTACAACTCTTTTATTAACAATTTGGAAAAGCTTTCTTGTTTGTGGCAGACTATGGCCTTGTAACCAGTACAGTGAAATTTTGAAATCATCCAATTCATGGGATGAGTGAATAAGTGGTATGGTGTCTTCTTCGCTTAAAACTGTTTGAATGCGAGACGAAGTTTCTTCAGGTCTAAAATTTAGGATAGTTTTTTCATCACTTATGAGTTTAAAGCCAATATGAGGATAGGCAATAGCAAGTTTTTCTATCCATTCTCTGACATGAGAAATCTCAGATGATTTGGATTTCAAAAATTTCAGCCTTGCCGGGATCTGAAAAAACAAGTTTTCAGATTTCACTATCGTGCCATGAGAAGAACCCAAGAAATGTCCCTGGTTTATTGCCCGTGTTTCAAAATATGGAGTGGAGGGTGTGCAATATAGCTCATATGAGCTTTGGGCTTCAGTATTTTTTGAAATAATCTTTAACTGACTTACTGCGGCAATGCTAGGTAGGGCTTCGCCTCGAAAACCCAGGGTTCTGATATTTTCAAGGTCATTGAGTGTGCCTATTTTACTTGTGGCATGTCTTTGGGGGCTTAATTTTAGGTCATCCAAGTTCATGCCTGTGCCATTATCTGTGACTTCGATAAGGGTTTTACCGCCTTCTGCTAAGACGATTTGGATTTCAGTGGCTTGTGCGTCTATAGAGTTCTCCAGGAGTTCTTTTACTATACTTGCTGGTCTTTCAATTACTTCGCCTGCAGCAATCTTTTCTGCTAAAAGCTGTGGTAAAATTTTTATTTGACTGAGCATTTTAATTCCTATTAGCTTTATATATGTGACACCTGATTTCGTCCATTATTTTTAGCAACGTATAGGGCTTTGTCGGCTGCTTTTATGAGTGTAGTTGGTGAATCTGTTTCAGTTGTTAAACAAGCAACTCCTGCGCTAACAGTGACTGTAAGTTTTTTGCCTTCGTACATAAAAGGATGGTGTTCAATGGCTTGTCTCATTTGTTCTGCTACAGTTACCGCCATATCTAAACTTGTATTTGCAAGCAGTAAAACAAATTCCTCTCCACCATAACGAGCAAAAATGTCTTTGGGTTTTACAAATCTATTTTTTACAATACGGGCTAATTCTTTTAGAACATAATCACCACAGTCGTGTCCACATGTGTCGTTTAATTTTTTAAAAAAATCTATATCAAAAAAAAGTATCGAAAAATCTGTATGAAGTGCTCTAGCTCGTTTGAATTCTGCATCCAAAGCTTCTAAAAGATAGCTTTTATTATAAATTTTTGTTAGCCCATCAGTGTGTGCGGCAGATCCTAAGTTGCCATAAAATAAAATCTCAAGCTGTCCCGCTGGCAGAAATTTTAAAATCGAATTTCCCAGCTTAATCATGTCTTCTTTAGATAGTAATGTTTTTTCGTCTTTTGAAATTTTTTTGTCGTTAATAAACGTTCCATTTGCTGAACCTAAATCTGTAATGTACACTTTGCCGTTTTTTTTATGAATTTGTGCATGCTTTCTGGAAATGCTTTGATCTGAAACACTAATATCAGCATCAGGATCCCGTCCTATATTCATATTACTTTTAGATAGAAAAAAGCGATGACCTTGTGGAGTACCTCGAATAATAATTAAACAGGCTTCTTGCTCCTTTGCTTTTTGGAGTTCGTGCTCTAATGTCCCCTGATCGCCTTGAAGTACTGTGGTTTTATCGCTTGGATCAGTTTTATCACTTGGTCGTATTGCTTTTGCCATATGTATTTAGTTTTTTCCTTCGAGTTGATTGCGAATATAAATTTTTCCTTCTTCGACTCCTGGTTGATCAAACGGACTTACGTCCCATAGCATACCAGTAAACGCTGTTAAAACACAAACTGCAAAATATAAAGATCCCAGTGCTTTTTCATCTAATTGGTCTAGCTTAATGGTGAGATTAGGCCTTTGCTTTCTTGTTAAAACTAAAGAAGTTGCTTGGTATTCGATGTTTAACAACTCATGCAAGCTATGACCTTCTAAAATCGAAAAGCCTGATAATAAATTTGTTAATTGTAACGATGTTGTCAGGTTAGGGATTACAACAGGATCTTCGATATTATCAACTACTATAAACCATGTGATTTTATCATCAGGGCCGTCTCTTAAGAGTTGTAAAATACTGTGTTGATCAGTGGCGCCCAATGCTGCGATTGGCGTAAAGCCTTTTCCATCTTTGCCTAAACTTTCGCCAATCATTTGTACAAACCAATCTCCAAATAACCTAAGCTTTGTTGAATAGGGCATGCAAACTTGTATAAATCTTTTTGGATAATGCCGAATAAGTTCGTGAGCTAAAATAAAAATAGGATTTTTTTCAGGAGGAGTTTTTTCAAAAAAATTTAAAATCTCGATTGCTCCATTGACGAAATCTTGTGCTTTTAAACCAGCGAGCAGCATGGGGAAAAAACCTACTGGACTAAAAATACTAAACCGCCCACCAATAGCAGGGTGAATGTTTAAGGTAGGTATTTTAAATTGCCGTGCAAATTTTCTTAAATCTCCTTTTTCTGGATCTGTAATGGCTACTATGTGCGACTGAAAACGGTTTTTACCCAGCCAATCAAGTGCCAATAGAAACTGAGATATGGTTTCGTATGTGGTGCCTGATTTGGCAACTACGCAAACTAAAGTGGTTTCTGGCTTGAGACTATTTAGAGTAAATTTCCAGTCCAAAGGATCTGGATTTTCTAGAAAATGAAATTTTATTTTTTGCTGACCTTTATCAAGTGCAGATAAAATACTAATTGGACCTAGCGCACTGCCCCCAATTCCTAAAAAAAGACAGTCAGTAAATTGATCTCTGGATAAAATTTGCTTTACTAGATTTTCTGATTCTTCTAGTTGTGAGATTTCGTTATTTATAGGTGAATAAAAAAAACCCACTTGGTCACCTTTAAAAATGCTTTTTAGTTTTTCCCAGGTTTTACAGATTTTTTCATTGTCTAAATTTATCACTGGAGGCAGGTGAGACCAGTCCAGCGTTACAGAAGACAAGCCAAGGCGTGTTGCACTTATGCGCATAAGTTTCTCCCTATGATCATTCTTTGTATTTGATTTGTACCTTCGACAATTTGCATGACTTTGGCTTCGCGCATGTAGCGTTCAAGTGGAAAATCCTGCGTATATCCAGAGCCACCTAAAATTTGAACTGCTTGAGTTGTGACTTTCATTGCCATATCGGTAGAAAAAAGCTTTGCCATTGCGGCTTCTGTTGTAAACGGTTTCCCTTCATCTTTGAGCCATGCTGCTTGTTTGATCAAAAGACTGGCCGCTTTGAGTTCAGTTGCCATATCGGCCAGCATGAACGAAACTCCTTCGAATTCAACAATTTTTTTACCAAACTGTTCTCTTTGTTTGGCGTGTTGAATTGCAATTTTTAATGCAGCTTTTGCAATTCCAATTGCTCCCGCCCCTATGGTAATTCTGCCACTATCTAAAGCTTGCATTGCTATTTTAAAGCCTTCGCCTTCTTTACCTATTAGATTTTCTTTGGGTATTTTTAGATCTTGTAAAACTAGTTCAACGGTGTGAGAAGTGTGGCAACCCATTTTCCTTTCACGTTTTCCAAAAGTAAGTCCGCTTGTTTTTTTTTCTACAATAAAAGCTGAAATTCCATTTGGACCTGCTCTGCCAGTGCGCGCCATGAGAATAATCGTATCTGCTATGTCTGCCTGAGTTGTAAAAAGCTTTGTGCCATTGATGATATAGGAGTCATTTTTTAATACAGCAGTCGATCTTAGGTTTGCCGCATCTGAGCCGGCTAAGGTTTCGGTTAAACTAAATGCTCCTATTGCCTTTCCGGTAGCTAAAGGTGGGATGTATTTTTGTTTTTGAGTGTTGTTCCCCCAAGTGTTTAAAATCACTTGTGGTAATCCTGTTACAGATACGCTAATCGCATAACCCGTGTTAATAGCGGCTAGTTCCTCGATTACCACAGAATATTCAGAATAACCAAGTCCTGCGCCATTGTATTTTTCAGGTATCGGAATACCGCATAGTCCTAGTGCGCCAAGTTTGAGGATCAATTCAGGGCGGAAAGTTTCTGTTTTTTCGTCTGTTGCAATAATTGGGGCTAGTTCTTTTTCGGCAAAACGCTTAGTAAGTTCTCTTAGATCTTTTTGAATGGGAGTTTCTTCAAAGTTCATGCTCGCCATCCATGGCTGCGCTTGCAATTAGATGTGCACTCGCCTCCGGCTCGTGGGCTTTGTATAATTTGAATTGTCATGCTTCTTTCATAAATTTCTTTATGACCTCCAGAAATTCTAATCGTTTTTCAAACGGGAGTCCATGCCCGGTATCCTGAAATTCTTTAAAGTGAATAGAAGAGTAGCGTTTGAAATACTCTTTGTCATGTTGAAACATAGCAGATGTAAAAACGCCACTGTGTGCACCGCGTAAAATCATAATCGGTTTATTTTTTTTTCCTAATTCTTCCACCACCTGTGCGGACCATGCTGAAAACGCATATTGTTGTACCGCATTAAGTGTTTGAATTATGGCTTGTTTATCGAATGGGAAAGTAATTTGTCCAGTGTCGTTTGTTATAGAAACCGCCAATAGGTATTGTTTAACTGATGGGTCAGGACTATTTGTTTCTAAATAAGTTTTAGCTTCTTTTCTTGTGCGAAACTGCATGGGGAGTTGTGTTAAAAACTGAACTAAAGAACTTTCTAAAGTTTTTTCTTTGCTGAGTGATAGACTTAGATCAATCAAAATAATTCCATCTATCCAATCAGGTTTTATATGAGCCAGTGCACAAGCAGATCTTACGCCCATGGAGTGCCCGATCACATACGTTGGATAAAACTGATGTTTTTCTAATGTGTTAACAAGATCGCTGCCATAATCCAAAGGAGAGTAATTTGGTTTTATGCGTCCACCTGGAATATGTATAATCTGGCTTTTTCCGTGTCCTCTTTGATCGGGTGCTAGAATTCTATATTTGTCTTCTAAAGATTGGGCAATTGGGCGCCATACGGCCCCTGTTCCTCCTAGACCATGGAGGAACAAAATTCTTTTGTTATTATTTGGCTTTCCCCACTGATGGCAGTAAAGTTCCATATTGACTGTTTGTTTTCATAGATTAACATAACACAGATAGGTTTTATTTTACAAAAAGAAGTTCATTTTATGTATTTAGAAAAAAATATAAACTTTAAACTTTCATTAAGCACAGAAAACAGTTCTTTTTCTGAAATGCACAAACTTCTGCAGTTGGGCTATTTGCTTTCAGAAAAATGTGAACTAGAAAAGGCTCAAGAAATTTTCTTAAAAGTCTTAAAACGAGCGAAAGACTTGGGTGAAGTTAGTACAGTTATGGAGGCTCTAAGCCAGCTCTTGCGTCTTGCAGGTGAAGCATGTGATGAAACTCTTATTAAAGAATACGAAAAAGAATTAGATGACTGGACTCAACGTTTTCCTACTATGGTTCATCCAATGTCATATTATTGTAAAGCCTATATTGCTACCAGTTGTAGAGAATGGAAAAAAGCTCAAGCATTTTTTCTTAAATATATGCGTGAGGTAAAATCTCAAAGTTTTTCTAAGATTCAATTTCAAGTTCTTTCACACGAAGAGTATATTGCTAGAGGTTGGACCCTGTTGGCTTTGTGTTTGCTGGAGAGAGGTTTTATTAGACGTGCTGATTGGCTTTTAAAAGTGCTTTTGCATCGCTATGAGCAAAAAAATTTACGCACAGTGAACGGGTTTTTATATTTGTTTCAAGGGTATCTTTTTGAAAAGACAAAAAAACATGAAGAAGCACTTAGTTTTTATCAAAAATCTCATACTAGTTTTCTGGCGGAACATAACTGGTATTATCATTTATATGTGCTTTTGGCTTATGCCCGGATTTCGCGCTTGCAACAAGATTATAGACATGCTTATTTTTATTTAAATTTAATTGATAAAGCCACTTCTTATCCGCTTCTGAGTGCATTAAAACAAGAAGCATTGGCAGAAAAAAAACGTTTAGAACAAGATGCAGTGGATTTATTTGTTGATGGTGGGAGGGCGGTGGTTAGGACAAAAGAAAAAGGGAAAATTTCACTAAGAAAACAATATGTTCTTTTGGGAATATTAGAGGCTTTGAGCAAAGCGCATGTAAAAAATGAAGATACTGGACTCTCTAAATCAGAAATAATTAATAAAGTTTGGCAAGAAAAATACTTACCAAAAGTACATGACAATAAACTGTATTATAATATTAACCGAATTCGTAAGCTTATTGAACCTAACGCTAAAGAACCTAGGTATTTGTTAAATTGGAAAGAGGGCTATCGTCTTGCGCCTGGGCTTAGGGTTCGTTGGGTGGATAAAACTTATTCAAAATGCATGTAATAGTATTTTTAAAAGGGGGATATAAAAAATGAGAATGAAAATAATTTGTTTTTTAGGTGTCGTGATATTTATTTGTATTGGATTTAGCAGTTTTAGTTTTGGGCACTTTGTAGATTCAACGGGTTTTGTCTGCAA
>JACRAO010000248.1 GCA_016213345.1 Bdellovibrio sp.
AAAAAAATAAAAAATAGCATGCATTGATTGTTTTAAAATATTAGATTTCTGATCCTGTTTTATATTTTCATCATCTTGTCTTTTGCGCGAAGGACCTATGTAACGCACAGGCTTGAGTTCTAAAAACTTATCGCCCAAAAAACCTTCTCCCCTAATATATGCTCTTGTTGTAGGCAAAGTTTCAACAGGCGCAGTAATACATATATTTAAGTTAACATAAGTTTCATATAATTCTACACTCTTTAAATATCCAATCTCTAAACCTAAAGATCTAACAGGAGACTTGGCCTTAAGACCTGTGGCGTCTTCAATCTTTATCGAAGCGGTTTCACAACGCTTCCACCAATAGGGTTTGTCATTTACAAAAACAGTCAGGGCACCAATAAGTGCCAAGCCAATAATAGTAAATATACCAACCCTAAAAAAAGTTGCCGTCATACTCTTTGTATATTCCATAACAGTTAAACCTTATTACGTCACCTTTAGCCTAGCAAACCCAAAAGGTAAAAACGAAGTTAAAATATAATCACTAAGCAAAATAGTTAAGCACGCAGCCACAACAGTGGTTCTGGTTGCAAATCCGACTGCTCTAGCACCACCTTCTGCACGATAACCACAAAAACAACCCATAAGAGTGAGTAAAAACCCAAAAACAGCACCTTTAGTTACACAATGTATAACATCAATTGCATCTACAAATTTTGCAAATTGATCCCAAAAAACAGTTGAGTCAAGTCCCATCACACCACATGCGATCCCATTAGCAGACAAAGTACCCACTACACCAAACAAAATAGAAAGAAGAGGAAGCATAACAAGCCCGGCAATAACTCTAGGCGTAATTAGGTACTCCATTGGATCCACTGCCATAATTTCTAAAGCGTCAATCTGTTCAGAAATACGCATGCTGGCAATTTCAGCAGCCATAGCGGCCCCAGCCCGACCAGTAACCATAATTGCAGCCATCACAGGAGCTAGCTCTCTAAATAGTGTAACTCCAACACTGCCTCCCATGAAGGCCTCTAATCCAAAATAATGGAAAGTAACATAAAGTTGATACCCCAAAACTCCACCTAAGAAGGCAGCAGAAACAACAATAACGCCAGTCGAAGAAACACCAATAAACTCACATTGTCGCAAAAATAAATCCCTACGGCGCCATAACCTTGAGCAAGCTAATAATGCTTCGGCAATAAAAGTTGTAAACTCACCTAAAATATTAATCCATCTGTGTATATTAGTCATAATGCCAACTCAAGCTAGTGCTCCGGCAATTTGATCTTTTCTATTTTAAAAATAATTTCCATAACCGGGCGCCATCCTGGCTCTCTTGGGAACCCCTTGGCCATCCATGGCCGAATCGCATCCGGCTCCCCAAAGGCCGGTTCTAGAAATTATTTTTAAAATAGAAAAAATTAAGCTGTCAGAGTACTAGTAGAAGCCATTTAAAAACAAAATACTTAAAAAGACAACTAAAAACATGATATAAAACAGATTAAGTGAACTTTTTTTCTAAACTTATCCTACGCCACGCAGGTCTTATTTTGTTTGTAGGCTTTTTGCTTACAGCAGCGGGGGCATACTATTCTGTCCAGCTTTATAAAAATCTCAGAACTGACATCGAAGAACTACTACCCACTTCGGTTCGCAGTATCTTGGATCTAGACGAAGTCACTGCACGCTTAGAATCAGTCGAAAACCTGGCAGTCTTAATATTTTCAAATAACACAATAGCAAGTAAAAAATTTGCAACTGACTTAGGCGAAAAACTGAAAAAAGCTCCATCAAAAATTATCGCCTCTGTAGAATATCAGATCAAAACTGAACTTGAATTTTTTAAAAAACGAAGACCTCTCTACATGGAATTAGATGACCTTGTAAAAATAAAAGACTACATCAAAAACAGAATCGAATATGAACGCTCCCTATACAATCCTTTGAATATTTTTACAGAAGATGAACTGCCTGAACCATATCTAGATTTCAGAGGAATGCGCAAAAAATATGATAAAAAAGTTTCTGCTTTTAGCCGTTTTCCGGATGGCTACTATGCAACGCCAGATGAAAAAAAACGTGTAGTTTTAGTTTATGCCCCAGGCAAAGTATCTGGATATTTGAGCATACAACGCTTAAAAAACTACGTCGTAGACATTATTAATGAACTCAATCCAAAGTCCTACGCCCCAGATATTGAAATCAAATATACAGGAGGAGTACAAAACCTAATCGAAGAGCAAGCCGCCCTGCTCAAAGATCTTAGCGTTTCTACAATCATTGTAATATTATTAGTAACTCTAGCGCTTTTTATTTTTTTTAAAAATATTCTTGCAACAATAGCACTTTTATTAAGCCTTTTTATGGGTGTATGTGTAACATTTGGCGTTTCTTATTTTTGGGTGGGTTATCTAAATGCAAACTCTGCTTTCATGGGAAGCATTATTATTGGCAACGGCATTAATTTTGGGATTATTTATTTAGCCAGATATTTAGAAGAACGCAGAAAAGGTAAAAACATTATCAGAGCGACCAATATAGCTATGACCCATACTTCTACAGCAACTTGGACCGCTGCTTTAGCTGCAGGATTAGCATATGGATCTTTAATTCTTACAGGCTTTAGAGGATTTCAACAATTTGGGCATATTGGACTGATGGGAATGGTCTTTTGTTGGATTTCAGCATTTAGTATTTTGCCTTCATGTTTAGTATATTTTGACAAATGGTTTCCTATGGGAGAGAAAAAATTTCCGTCATTAAATGTTTTATCATTTTTTTCTTATCTTAAGTTTTTTTTGTTCCGACCATTATGGAAAAAACATTTCTTTTCTAGAACATTGGCAAATTTGATCAATCGTTTCCCATCTGAACTTTGGGCAATTACTTTTATAATTACATTACTATCTGCAACACAATTTGTACTGCATTATCAGACTTCAATCATTGAAACAGATCTTACAAAACTTAGAAATAAAAAAAGTCTCGAATCTGGATCAGCTTTTTTATGGAAACACGTTGACGAAATTTTTCAACGTTACATATCACCTCTTATAATTTTACCTAAAAAACAAGAAGACGCCTTAGCAATTGCTGAAGCACTCAAAGAAAAAAAAGCCAGAGAAGGAAAAACCAGCTCTATCGCTGCAGTGCAGTCTTTAGATGATTTTATCCCCAGAGACCAGCTACGGAAAATAGCTATCTTAAGAGAAATTAAAAATAGACTTACTCCCAGACTTCTTACTAGAATTTCTCCGGAGGATCAAAAACTTGTTTCAGAATTTTTACCACAAGAAGCATTTCAACCTGTAAACATCAATGACCTGCCACCATTAGTAATCAGCAAGTTTACAGAAAAGGATCAAAGCATTGGAAAACTCGTATTAGTAGATCCTCCATTAGATAATTCACTCTGGTACGGCAATAAATTAATAAATTTCATAAAAGATTTGAGACAAGTGACCGACTCTATCGCACCAGGCACACCAGTTGCGGGAACACTGCCAATTTCAGCGGATCTTATCGAAGCAATTAGCCGCGATGGACCAAAAGCTACATTTTTAGCATTTATTGCTGTCATTTTGCTGGTTGTTTTCTTTTTCAGAAATTTAAAAACAATAACTCTAGTACTGTTTGCTTTGATCCTGGGAGCTACATGGATGGGCGGCATTATTTTAGGTTTTGATCTAAAAATTAATTTTGTAAATTTCATTGCGC
>JACRAO010000250.1 GCA_016213345.1 Bdellovibrio sp.
GAATTTCTTTTTTTGCCGCTGTTATTTCCGGTGCACTTTTGGGACTGGCTTTCGAATTTCGTTATCAAACCGCCATAATGTCATTGGGGCTTTTCTTATGGATGCTCATTATTGGACGTTTTCGCATACTCTCCATGTGTCATATTTTGTTTGGTATCATATTAGTCATTTTTGTTTGTGTATTTATTGACTGGTGGGGCTATGGCAAGCTGTGTTTTGCCCCATGGAATTATCTTCGTTTTAATATAGTTGAAGGCAAAGTAAATCAATTTGATATCTTCCCGTGGTGGGATTATTTTAGAACTTCGTTTACAGAAGCATGGCCTTTGTTGGGCTTTATTTTGTTACTTAGCTTTTGTATTACCTGGATACAACATTATTCTCATATTTTAACATGGACTACACTTCCATTTTTTGTTGTTCATTGTGCTATTGCGCATAAAGAGATAAGATTTATTTTTCCAATTGCAACCATGGGGCCGCTTTTTTTGACTCTTGCTGCAAATCAAAATTATAGCGTTTTTAAAAAAGTTTTATTAAATAAACAAATTTCGTATTTTCTAGCAGGATTCAATATGATTGCCCTTATCGGGACGACTTTGTCTCCGGTGTGGATGCCTGTGAGACTTTATGAGCATATTTATAATTCTCCTAAAAATATATCAACAATCTATAGCATTGATATAAATTCTTTTAATGTTGTCAGAGGAAAAATGAATTTTTATAAAAAAACTGAAACTAAATTTCTTTTTATCGAAAATATTGAATTTATAGATAAAATAAATAAAAATAACGGACCACTTTGGTTATTTCATAAAAAATCAGTATTACCAAAAGAACTCATTTTGCTTTCTGACAGGTGTAAAATTGAATTTAGTTTTTACCCAATTTGGTTTACAAATTTAAATTTTTTTGGAAATTTCAATCAACCCTCAAATTGGTCTATATTTGAATGTCGTTAACTCCCAGATGTTTTGCAAGCTGAATTAACGCACGATCCAAGCTCCAAATCTGATCTCCGAACTCCATTTGAACTCACTGTCACCTAACCCCTTTGTCGGGTTCAACTTATTACTAAGCCGTAAAGTTCTGTATAGCAGATTCTAAATGCAATATTCTTGATAATGAGTTACGAAATATACTTAATGAAAAAAAATAAAATATTTGACCCAAATGCTGCAGCAAAAAAAAATTCTGGTATTTTCGGTCTTCCTTTTAATATCAAAGACGCCAAGTGTATTTTAATCCCTGTGCCATGGGAGGCGACAACATCTTATGGTGGATGTACTTCTGGCGGTCCTAGAGCGGTCTTAAAAGCAAGTCATCAAGTGGATCTCTATGACCTAGAGTTAAAGGATTTTTATAAATCCGGAATTTATATGTTAAAAGAATCCCCGTTAATTGAAAAATGGAACATAGTAGCACAAAGAGAAGCTAAAAAAGTAATTCGATCGTCTGCACATTTAAAACAACCTTCCCTTAAAAAAGCACTTAACAAAGTAAATAAGCATAGCAATAAATTAAATAGCTGGGTTTATACTGAAACAAGACATTATTTAGACTCAGAAAAAGTAGTAGGTATAATTGGAGGAGACCACTCTGTACCCCTTGGTGCAATAAAAGCAGTTTCAGAAAAATTTTCTTCTTTTGGTATTTTGCATTTTGATGCCCACTTGGACACAAGAAAAGCTTTCGAGGGTTTTACATATTCTCATGCGTCTATTTTTTACAATGTTTTGACTCAAATACCACAAGTAACTAAACTGGTACAAGTTGGAATCAGAGATTTTTGTGCAGAAGAGCTAAATTTTTGTCGTTCACTGGGCGAGAGAGCAAACATTTTTTTTGATTTAGAGTTACAGAAAAAAAAGTTTGAAGGTATAACTTGGAAAGAAATTACAAAAGATATTATTTTACACTTGCCTCCATGTATTTGGATTTCTTTTGATATTGACTGTCTTGACCCAAGACTTTGTCCAAATACTGGAACTCCTGTACCTGGAGGATTAGATTTCAATGAAGCTATTTATTTAATTTCAGAACTAGTGCGCGCAGGTAAACAAATTATAGGTTTTGATCTCTGTGAAGTAGCACCTGGAAAAAACTCTGAGTGGGATGCTAACGTTGGAGCAAGGCTACTTTTCAAGCTTTGTGGTTACTCTCTATTAAGCGCAGCACGACAGCGATAAAGACTCCAAACATTGACCCGATCCAGCCAGGAACCAAAAATTTTGATCCAGCTAGACAAAGTTTGAAAACGAAGTTCACAACGTTGTTTCCATTTATCTGGGGGTAACTCAAAATGATTCGAAAAAAACCAAAACTCACCACTAAATGCTGGTGACACAGGCAATTCTGGTAATTGCTTTACCATATGAACACGAAGCTGTGCAGGCCTGTAAAATCCGATCTGTGTGCCAAGCACGTTATAAGGATCTCCATCAAGTGTATAGAGATCAAAATCGTGCTTTCCCGCAACTATTTCAGTGTTCGACTGAATTTCTTTATAAACTCCCTCATAAAACTGTACAATCCTAGAAAAAGGCATAAATGCCAGAACTATGAGTGCTATAAAATTATTAAGAAGCAAAAATTTCCAAACTCCACGCACTATCTTAGACTTGGTCCAAGGAAGTGGTCCACCAACTTGCCCGTGCTGTAATCCTTGCCGAGAAAAATGTTGAGAAAAACTCATAACAAATAACACTGGTGCTGCCATTGCAATTGGAAAGAAAAACCTTAGTTCTTTATGTGCAATCCATTCGTGTATGAAAAACAATGGGACATAGCTCCAGGTCAAAACGTGAGTTGGAAAGCGAATCCACGCCAACAAAACGCTACACAGAAGTAAAGTACCCAAAAACGGCCAGGACTCAGTAAATGACATTCTAAAAATATCCCACCACGGGGCACTGCCATAGATGCTCACTTGATTTCGAATCAAATTGTAATCAACATATCTCCACGGACTGAAAACCCATTCGCCATATCCCCAGGCGTCAACTATTCGTCCAAGTGCAAAAACAAACAAAAACCCCAAAGCACTAGCTACTATTGGTTTTCGCTGAAAGATCCACCACGCGGCAAGCCCGGCAACAGCAAATCCCATTTGAAAACGAAACTCAAAACTAAGTCCCAAAAATATACCAGCTAGCACTCCAAACCACACACTCAGACCCCGGTTTAAGACAATTAATCCGAGTCCAATCAAAAACGAAGATCCTGCCAGATTTTCAGACGACGGCCTGGCATGCAGCACTGGAAGAAACCAAATGAGCAAAAGTACCAAAATTGCAGTTCGACGGGTTCTTTTGCTATTTGGTATCCATTCTTGCAGACAAAGAGTAAGCACTACACAGCTAAGCCAACCCATAAGACTGGCAAAAAGACGAAAGCCCAACGCCCATGTAAAAGGATTTTGTATACCAATGACCTGTAAGAAATGCGCAATACCTGTGCAAATCGCAGGCAACATCCATGGACGCATTCTCTCCGAAAACTCGATAGCCAAATCCTTCAATGGAGTGAGACCAAGCTTATACCCAGCAAACTCCACAATCTGAAAATGCTCATCCGGCGAATGATAACCTACGCTGAAATAGGCTGTCAGCAGATGAAAACCTAGACTCACAAAAAGCCAACGCCAGAGAAAGTGCCACTCTGACTCGCTCCAGTTTAACCGAGATTTTGAGATTGATATAAAGCCCATGCTGTCAAGCAAACTCCCCAAGATTTGATGTTCACAAGCTCAATTGGCCTAACCAACGTGTTGCCAAAAATCTGTGAAACCAGTATCCCAATAAAAATTATTCCCATCAACGCAGTAAATATAAGTTTTTTTTTCTTTGTGCGTATCGCTCGATCCAATGCCAAAGCACTCAACGGAAAAGTTAAAACAAACGAATGACTCCATGCTAAAGGAAGAACAACTACACCAAAAGCCAACCATCCAGCAAAGGACTCTGCACCTGAAAGCCTGCGAGAAGCACGCATCCAAAGCGTCCCAAAAAACGTCATTAACACCAAAGAAACCCCAATGTCATAATATATATTCGTAAAACTAACCGGAATCCAACGCAAAATACCAGCCACAAACCCGTGATTCATCTGACCACGTACGACCTCAGATCCTAACTCTGCGTTACCAGAAGACGCCGCTTTTATCCAGTTTATATAAATGTCAAAGATTCCAGCATTGGCACCCCATTTTTGATCAACCCAAAAAACTATTGCATTTGCTAGCACAATAAATCCCAGAACGCCCAAAATGAACCGTAGCTGCAAAATTTCTTTCCAGCGTCCCAAAAAAGTAAAAAGCGAAAATATCTTAGAACTAAATATTACAAGTGCTGTACTAAACCTTACACTCGACTTGACATTGCGCGCACTCCAAAGACCGACCATAAGACAAAAAACTGTGATTTGTCCAGAATAAGCGTGCCCAATCCATATCCACCAATAGAGCAACAGAACCAAAATAGCTGTGCGCTTAGCAACTCCCTCTCTAATTAACCAAAAAAACGCATAAGCAATCGAGAAAAATTGTATAGTAGCCCAAAAAACACGAGCCGTATATAAACTTGCCAGAGAAAAAGGAAGAAACAAAGGAAGCAACCATGGAGGATACTTGAAAACAAACCCCACCATTTCTGGTGTGTAATGGTAAGGCGAAACCCCAGAAATCCAAGCATGCATAGCCTTCCAGTAAACCTCAAAATCATGGCCATGATAGATTGCTATCTGAAAAAATCTCACGGCAGCCACCAATAATAAAACATAGGTGAGCCTGTCCAATAGCAACCCACAGCAACTTTTAGCCAGAGTGGGGGTAGTCACAGCTTTCCTACTCCTCCTTCATGAATGGATAGCGGAAATCTTTTGGTGGTACGAAATTTTCCTTTATCACTCTAGGCGAAACCCAACGTAAAAGATTCAAAATACTGCCAGCTTTGTCGTTAGTTCCAGAGGCGCGTGCTCCACCAAAAGGCTGTTGACCCACGACTGCTCCTGTCGGCTTGTCGTTGATATATAAATTTCCCGCTGCATGCCTTAACACATTAGACATTTCTACCAGTGCATTGCGGTCTTGAGCAAATATGGCTCCAGTTAGCGCATAAGCAGAAGTTTCATCACAAAGCTTTAGTGTTTCCTTATATTTTGTGTCATCATAAATAAAAATACTTAAAACAGGACCAAAAACTTCTTCTACCATAGTTTTATACTTTGGATTTGTAGTTACGATTACAGTGGGTTCGATAAAATAACCAACTTCGCTTTTTGCACCTCCGCCTATGAGAATTTTTGCTTCATTAGAATTTTTTGCATCTTCGATATAGTTATTAATTTTTGAATAAGATTCCTGGTCAATAACCGCATTTACAAAATTTTTAAAATCCCTAACATCTCCAATACAGATGGTTTTGATTTCGGATACAAGCAGTTCTTGTACACGTGACCAAATACTTTTTGGAATATAAGCTCGCGAAGCAGCAGAACATTTTTGCCCTTGATACTCAAATGCACCTCTAATAAGAGCTGCCACTAATGCCTGAATATCACATGAGGCGTGGGCAAATACAAAATCTTTACCTCCAGTTTCACCAACAATCCTTGGATAAGAGCGATAATTATGAATATTCTGCCCAATTGTTTTATAAATGTTTTGAAACGTAAAAGTAGAACCTGTAAAATGTATCCCAGCAAGTTCTGGCATAGAGAATAAAATCTGGGAAATTAAGCTTCCTGTTGTAGGTGCAAAATTAATTACACCATCTGGAAGACCGGCTTCTTGTAAAATTTTCATTACACAAAAAGCCGAGTACACTTGCGTGTGAGAAGGTTTCCAAATAACTGTATTTCCTACCAAGGCAGGAGTAGTGGGTAAATTGCCAGAGATAGCAGTAAAATTAAACGGTGTTATAGCAACAACAAACCCTTCGAGAGGACGATAATCCATTTGATTCCAAATAGGAGGCGTGCTCAAAGGCTGGTCTCTTAAGAACCTTTGATAATAGAAAGCATTAAATTTGAAAAAATCAATAAGCTCACAAGCGGCGTCAATTTCAGCTTGATAAACATTTTTAGACTGACACAACATGGTTGCTGCATTTATTTTATCTCTATACGGTCCAGAGATTAGTTCTGCTGCCTTTAAGAAAATAGCAGCTCTATTTTCCCAACTTAATGACTCCCAATCCGTTTTTGCCTTTAATGCAGCTTGTACTGCCATTTTTAGTTCTTCAGGACCGGCCTGATGGTATTCTCCAAGGACAGAATGATGATCATGAGGCATAATGCATTTTTGTTTTCGTCCTGTGCTTATTTCTTTGCCACCAATAATACACGGAATTTCTATTTTTTCCTTCGTAAAGGCTTTAAGCTGTTGTTTAA
>JACRAO010000251.1 GCA_016213345.1 Bdellovibrio sp.
GGAGTCTGTAAATACTCCTTGCGGGATCATAAATTTTTGTGATGTTGTTCCGTTAGAAAAAGATGTGAAATTATTTTGTCCAATCACTGTATTAGCAGCCGCTCCATTTGAGCTGGGCAGTGCGTTCCAAATCAAAACTCGATTGTTAGAGCTATCTAATACATAAAGAGAGTTACTATTTATTGAAACAGAAGTGGGATAAGATAAAGTATTGCTATTAATGCCTCCATTATTTGAAACACTAGAAGTTAAATCTGGTTGTCCTAGAGCAAAACCGGCTGTCTGTTGATTGCTAGTGGGCAATGTTGCCCATCCCAGCACACGGGAGTTATTTGAGTCTGTAATAAATAGTCGTGTCCCATCACTAAATAACCCCTGAGGCGAAGACATGCTCTGGCCACTAACTCCTCCATTATTTGAAGTACTAGAAGTTAAATTAGGCTGCCCTAAAACAAGATCTGCACTTTGAGCATCTGTGGTGGGTATTGAATTCCAAATTAAAACTCGATTATTGTTTCTATCTGCCACTATGAGTTTTGTACCGGTGCAGACAAACATTCTTGGTCTATATAGGCTTTGTGCCGAAACTGTACCCTGAGCATTTGGGGTGTTGTTATCTGCATTTGTGTAAAGGCTTGGTTGACCTAACACTAAGTCAGGTGATGTTTCAGTAGCTGTTGGTACCTGATTGTAAATTAAAATTCGATTATTAGTGGCATCTGCAATCAAAAATTTTGTGCCACATTTGCTCGCTAGGGTAGGATAAGTAACACCTTTTTGTAAACCCTCTTGGGTTGTTAAATTAGGCTGTCCCAAAACGACCATATAACCGAATGCATTTGCGAGAGTCGAGGATTGTCCATCAGAACCCTGAACTACAACAGAGGTTTTTTCGACTTGTGAATGTGCTGGTGCTGTGCAGGTCATCTGGGTAGCGGATACTATTGTGGGATTTGTGCAGGTATTTCCTCCAACTGTAGCTGTGGTGCTTGAGCTAAAACCTGTGCCCGTTAATGTGAGAGTTGTTGCTACACCGCCACCAGTAGGACTCACTGCTGTCAGAGTCAAAGTAGTGCCCGATGTAGTAGGTGTCGTAGTTGGCTCTGGGGTAGATGTGCTATTTGAACTTCCATTTAACTGAGGTCTACAGCCCATGGCAAAACCCGCACATAGTAGAATAACTTTAATAAAACTAGACACATTCATTTTATATAAACCCCCCCCACGTTCTATCTATAGAGTTTACACTCTCTTATTATTAAAAAAGACCTTTTATTTAATAATACTACAATATACAAGTGTCTTTAATGAACAATTGCATTTATCACCCAAAATCACCCCTTAACTGGAACTGGCTTGAATTTTCAGGTCCTGACACACAAGATTTTTTACAGCGCTTAACTTCTATTGACGTTAAAAACTTAACTCCATGCGAAGGTAGGCCGGGCTTTTTCCTAAATGCCCATGGAAAAATTCAAGCTTACTTCACTTTGTGGTTTATCAAATCCAATGAGTATGCTTTTGAGTTTAACGCTGGATCTGGTTCAATATGGAAACAGAAACTACTACGTCTCATAGATCAATACACTTTTTCAGAAAAATTCTGTTTAAACGAAACAAACCAAAATTTATTCGCCCCCACATGGATTTTGTTAAATTCAGAAAAAATCTTAACTTTAAATACTTATAGAACAAAGACTCTCCCACATGGGCTTAGACTGAATAATCATGGCACGCAATCATTCGATTTGTATTGGTACACACTTTGGGGTGCTTTCTCAGAAAAACAAAAATGGTTAAACCAAACATTTTTGAGTAATTCTGTGCCACAAGAAATTACTTTAGAAACAATCGAAAAATTGAGAATTGCACACATGACCCCATGTGTTGATCACGAAATAACTGAAAATACTATTCCACTTGAAATAGGATTAAAAATGCATATAGCAGATAATAAAGGATGTTACCCGGGCCAAGAGGTAATCGAACGCATTACATCACTCGGTTCACCTTCTCGACGTCTTATTCAGATCGAAGGCACAGGACTGCTGCCATTTCCTGGAGAAAAGATTCTGAATTTACTAGATAATATTGAAATAGGAGAAGTAACAAGTGTTATGCGGGAAAATGGTAAATTTCTGGCTTTAGGCATTGTAAAAAAACTTTTTGCAAACCATGGTACTTCGGTTAAACTACAGAACGGTTCTAATGCTATAATTTTGAAAGTTTCATCTTATGTTTAAAAAATTCAATCTATCCAATTTGCTATCAAGCTTTGTGTTTTTAGTTTTTTTTCTTATTTTAAATATTTTTGCTATGTGTTCTACATCTCTAGCAAAACAACAAAATTCTTTAGAATTGCTTGGAGATATGTTTTCGCTGTCGCCGTTTTGGAGCTGGAAAACAATTGAAACCACACATTTTCGTATTACTTTTCCAAAAGAGCTTTCTTCACAAGCACAGAAATCAGCTCAGTATTTCGAAGAAGCACATTCTATCCTATCGCCTATTTTAAAATGGGAACCAAGAAACAAAACTCAAATTTTAATTATAGATAACTCTGACATGGCCAATGGGGTTACCTCCCCCGCACTGCGTCTGGGTATTGTTTTATACATGGTTCCACCTGACAACTGGGAGAGTATATTTTACGAAGACAATTGGCTAAGACTCCTTGTTTTTCATGAGTATACTCATTTTTTAAATATGGACCCAACACACGGTGTGTGGACAGGGCTTAGGTACATCTTTGGAGACATTTTGTTGCCAAATGCATTTTGGCCCGCATGGATGCTAGAAGGCTTAGCAGTTTATATTGAAACACATTTTACTAAAGTAGGTCGAGGCAGAAGTCCATTTTATGAAGGACTTTTGCGCTCCGCTGTGGAGCAGAATGTTTTTAACTCAAGCAAATTTATTACCATTGATAAAATTTTTGGTGAAAACCCTTATTTCCCGGGAGGCGAAACACCATATCTCTTTGGTTACCAGCTCATGAACTGGATCGCTAAGGAATCTCCACGTAATATAAACGTCTTAGGCGAATTATCTGAGTATTCTAGTTATTGTTTCCCGTGGCTTCTTGATTATTATTTGAACAAAACCGCATCAACTAATTGGAAAAAAACATGGACGGATTGGGTTGACTTTACACAAGACAGACTAAAAAAAGAGATTGAGCAAATCAAAGCACAACCACTTACTCCAATTAAAAAAATTACTGAAAAAGGATTTTCAGTTTTAGGCAGTTGTGCTTCTCCAGATGGAAACTGGCTCGCCTATACGCAAAACTCATTAGATCGCAGATGGAGTTTGTATTTAAGAAATTTGAATACTAAAGAAACAACACGTCTTGATGAAAAATTCTTTGGAGCACACCTGGATTTTTCACCGGATTCGCGATTTTTGGTGTACAGCGCTTTACACAGAATGTCTCAATATTATTACTTCAGTGATCTGGCAGTTTATGATCTAAATGAAAAACGCTCTTATTGGCTTACTAATTCTCTTAGAGCCAAAGATCCTAGTTATTCGAAAGATGGAAAATGGATTGTGTTTACGCTAACAGAAAATTCGCGAGTTGGCATTGCCATCGCATCTGTTATGTATGAAAAAAATAGGCTAAAACTTGGAGAAGTTCAAAAATTATTTATGTCGGAAATGTTTGATCGCTCAGCAAGCCCGATCTTTTCTCCTGATGGAAAAAAGGTTATTTTCTCATTGCATAAAACAAACCATACAAGCGAAGAAATTGTGGAGTTGGATATAGATCTGAAATCTAATGAAAATAAAATACCAAACATATTAATTGAAAATAAATCTTACAATCGCCACCCCGCTTTTGATGCAACAGGAAACCTCTATTTTGTCTCTGATTTTACTGGTGTAGATAATGTGTTTAAACTTAAGCAAAACACTGCCAAAATTACACAAGTAACTAATGTGATTGCAGGCGTGTGGTTTCCAACCTTTGGTCCAAAAGGGATTTATGCAAGTATATTTTCTGTAGATGGCTTTGATCTTGCGCAAATAGAGCTCCTAGAAAAACCGATTTCGGAGTCACAACCAATCAAGAAAACAACAGACTGGGCTCCACCCGTATATAAAGGCAATGACGATCATCATGTTTTAGAGAGTAAAACTTATACAGAACAGAATTACTCAGTTTTTCCTAGCATTTTACCAAGGTTATGGTACCCCATTATATCTTTCAATAGCAGCCTTGAGGGCTATGTTGGTGGACAAGTTGCTGGATTTGACGCTACGGATCGGCATCAGTACGTTTTAGGTACGGGCTATGCATTTAAACAAAAAAAAGTAGACGGTTTTGTTCAATACACAACTAGGTTGCTAGGACCAAATCTTTCTTACGCATGGAGCTATGTGACTTCTGCAACAGAAAACAATGGCGATATATTTTACAGAAAACTCACACACTCGGCTTCATTGACTTATCCATGGCGCTTTACAAGTTCAACGTTAACTCCAAGTATAAGCTTATTTTTAGAAAGAGAATACAAATA
>JACRAO010000245.1 GCA_016213345.1 Bdellovibrio sp.
ATACTGGGGGTTGGCTCTAGGGACTTCGGTTGCAGCTATTTTTAATGCCTTGTATCTGCTTTTCATGGCTCAGAAATTATTTAAGGTTCAAGGTGTTGCTCTGCATTTTGAGTCTCTTATTAAATGCTTTTTTTCTTATTTTTTAGTGTCTAGTCTGATGGGAGTCTGTTGTTACTTGACAAAAGCATATGTGTTTAATTTTTTAGTTCAAGACAGTGTGTTAATTTCTCTAATTGGACGGTTTTCTTTTCCAGTTATGAGATCACTAAAGATGCTTATTTTAGTAGTGGAAGGGGTTTTTTTGATGAGTGTGTTTTGTAAAAAACTGGAATTAAAGGAATTTAATGACGCGTTGCATTTTTTTATAGATCGATTCAAAAAAAAGCTGTCTGCTTTTAGAAATTAAGATAAAGTAAAAATGGAGGGGATTAAAGTAATATAATGCATACTCAAAGAGAGACTGTTCGTTTACTGTGTAGAAGTATTATTAATAAATTGGAAAACCATAAGTCTATTGTATTTCCCCCGCGTCTAAGGCAAGTCATTCAGGATGAGATTTTTACTCTCGTAGGACCCATGATTTTAACAGATGAAGATATTAAACAGAGGGCTTTAGAGAGGATTAGTACACAAGCTGAAGCGCTGAGTCAAATGGATGCGGCAGAATCAGATCAGCTTCGTGCTGCAAAAACAGTAGTTAAGAATTCATTAGGGGATGATGTTTTGAACGGGTTTTATTTTCAGAAACCGTTAAAAACTGTAGCAAACGCCATTGTTGGATATTTTATGCGTTCATCACATATTGATGATGTTTATGAAACAGATGACGATTTAGAAAATCAAATTGTAAATGTAGTAAAAGAATTTAATCCTCTTGAGTTGCACTAAGTTAAAGGAGATATGGAACCCATTATTATTAAACAAACAGATGACCTAGTTGCTGTTTTTAAGCCTTCTGGATGGTTATCTATTCCTGGCCGTCTAAAAGCACCTGTGCTTTTAGAATGGTTAAAACAGAAAATCGGTCCTGTTTGGGTAGTGCATCGCTTGGACTTAGAGACAAGCGGGGTTATGATTTTTGCAAGAACCGAAGAAAAGCATCGTTTGTTAAACTATTGGTTTCAAGAACGATTAATCAAAAAAACATACCATTGCATAGCTCGGGGCGATCCAAATTTACCTATGTTTAAGATTTCTACTCCCGTGCGGAATGTTAGGGCTTCTACACAAGTAGAGGTTTTAGAAAAATATACTTGTGGTTTTTTGGCACAAGTTAAGCCACTAACTGGTAGACGGCATCAAATTAGAATTCATTTTTATCAAATGGGTTATCCATTGTTTGGAGATATGAAATATGGTGGAATTCGTGAAATTTCTTTAGAAGGAGAAAATCTAGTGATTCCACGTGTGGCTTTACATTCGTATTCTTTGGAGCTGCCAACGGGTGAGGTTTTTCAAACACAGTGGCCCGAAGATTTTTGGGATTGGGTAAAGAAGTTAAAAAAAGGTAAAAAAAAATTTGAACGACAGAACCTGTATTTTAAAACCCTTTTAGCAACAAACGCTTATGAATTAAGACACCATCATTAATTGTGTACTTGAGTTAAATGTATAAATAATGCTATCAGTATTGGTATGGAACATAGAACACATACATGTGGTGAGTTAGATAAAAAACACATACAAGAAGAGGTCACTCTCTGTGGATGGGTAACCAAAAGGAGAGATCATGGTGGACTGATCTTTATAGACTTAAGAGACCGGTATGGGATTACCCAAGTTGTTTTTGACCCCACGTTGCTAGGAGGCGAAAGTGTTCACGAATTAGCCGGAAAATTACGAAACGAATACGTCATATGGTGCCACGGGAAGGTTCGCTCAAGACCTGAAGGTATGGCAAATGAAAAACTCAAAACTGGAGCAATCGAAGTTGCGTGTACGAAGTTAGATATTTTGTCAGAAGCTAAGACTTTGCCGTTTTTACTAGAAGGCGACTCCCAAGTAGCCGAAACCGTGCGCTTGAAATATCGCTATTTGGATTTGAGAAGAAAAGCATTGCAGAAAAATTTAATTACTAGGCATAAGGTAATCTTAGAAGTAAGAAATTTTTTAGACTCACATAATTTCGTTGAAGTCGAAACACCTATTCTTTATAAGTCCACTCCAGAAGGTGCTCGTGATTTCATAGTTCCGAGTCGTTTAAACCAAGGGACATTTTATGCTCTTCCACAATCACCTCAAACCTTAAAACAATTGCTCATGATTGGCGGTATGGATCGTTATTTTCAGATTGCACGTTGTTTCAGAGACGAAGATTTGAGAGCAGACCGACAACCTGAATTTACACAAATTGATATTGAAACATCGTTTTTAAGTGAAGAAGGTCTTTTTGCAATTTGTGAAAATATGATGTCAAAACTTTGGAAAGTAATTTTGAACCAAGATGTTAAAATTCCTTTTCAAAGAATGTCATACAAAGAATCCATGTCTCGTTTTGGGTGTGACAAACCAGATCTGAGATTTGGTTTAGAAATTCAAGACATCTCACAAGTTTTTGCAAATAGTTCTTTTCAGGTTTTTCAATCAGCCTTGACCCCCACAGTAAGAGGTAAAAAAGGCAGTATTTGCGGTATTTTAGTGCCAGGTCAGGCAGAAAAATTTTCAAGAAAAGATTTAGATGATTTACAATCACAGATTTCAGTTTTTGGAGCCAAAGGACTATTATGGGTTAAGGTTCAAGACGGATTGGTACTGAAATCTCCTGCTGAGAAGTTTTTTTCTGATTCAGAAAAACAAGGATTAATAACGAATTTGAACTTAAAACCAAATGACCTGTTTTTGATGATAGCAGATCAAAAAGACCATGTTGTTTTAGAGTCTTTAGGTGCATTGCGATTGATTTTAGGTGCTCGCTTGGGGCTTATTCCGGCGCATGGTCAGGGAAAATCTGAATTTTTGTGGATTACGAGGTTTCCTTTATTTGAATATGACGAAAAAGAAGGTCGTTACTTTGCAAAACATCATCCATTTACATCGCCAGTGCCAGAGCATTTCGAAGACTTTATGGCTGCTAAGAACTTAGAAAATATGGACGCTAATGCTTATGATTTAGTATTAAACGGAGTCGAGTTAGGAAGTGGCAGTTTGAGAATTTACCGTTCAGACATACAAGCTGCAATGTTCAAAAATCTTGGCATTTCGCAGGAAGAAGCAAAATTGAAATTTGGTTTTTTTCTTGAAGCTTTGCAGTATGGAACTCCGCCTCACGGTGGTATCGCGTTTGGAATTGAACGTCTAGTCGCTATTTTATGTGGAGTAGGGCCAATTAGAGATGTAATGGCATTTCCAAAAACACAAAAGGGACATTGTTTGATGTCAGAATCGCCTTCGACTGTATTGCCGGAGCAGCTCAGTGAATTAGGTTTAAACATAAAAATAAAATGATCGAAGAATTTTCATTTCGTACGAGAGCTCAGAATTTACAAAAATTAAAAGAGCAGAACTTTGATTTTCTTATTATTGGTGGGGGTATTACAGGAGCGGCTGTTGCAAAAGAAGCATCAAGACGTGGATTTACTGTAGCATTGGTAGAGAAACGTGATTTTGCTTACGGGACATCATCGCGGAGTTCTAAACTTATTCATGGTGGCTTAAGGTACTTAGAAAATTTTGAGTTTAAACTAGTTTTCGAAGCTTTGGGAGAGAGGGCTTGGCTTTTAAAGAAAATCCCAGAGCTTGTAAAACCGCTTGCGTTTTTTTTACCTGTTTACCAGAGCCACCCACGTAATATGAAAATATTGAGTCTTGGGCTTTGGCTTTATGATTTTTTATCTTTATTTAGAAGTTACAGGTTTCATAAAAAAATTTCAAAAGAAAGATTTTTAAAAGAATTTCCATTTTTAAAACAAGATGGCCTTTTAGGCGGGTTTACATATTATGATGCTTTGATGTGGGATGATGGTTTAGTGGTTGAAACACTCAGACAGGCTCATTGTTTAGGCGCATGTATTGCAAATTATGTTGAGGCTACAAGTCCTATTTGGCAAGGGGAGAGAGTAGTTGGTTTTAAGGTCAAAGACTTAGAACAAACAGAAGGGTCTGAAATTTCTATTCATGCTAATACGGTGATTTCTTGCGTGGGCCCATGGACAGATGAATTGGGGGTTCATGTGTCACAAACCTGGAAAGCTGAATTAAATCCAAGTAAGGGTGTGCACATTGTTTTTGACTTCAAAAAGATACCTGCGCCAGGTGCTCTAATTATGAGTCACCCAAATGATGGCAGAGTGGCGTTTGTGATTCCAAGAAAGGATTTGGGTGATGGAGTGGTCATAGTAGGCACAACGGATGGTCCTACGCCATTGGATCCAGAAAAAGCCACAATCGAAAAGCAAGATATTGAGTATTTGTTGAATTTACTGGAAATTTATTTTCCGGATTTAAATTTAAGTGTTTCTGATGTGATTAGTGCATATGTTGGGGTAAGGCCTTTATTGACTGGGACTTCAGGAAGTGAGGGACAAAATTTATTGCAAAAAGTAAGCCGTGAGCATGTGATCTGGAGGGGACAAGGAGGAGTTGTTTTTGTTTCAGGGGGAAAGTACACCACTCATCGCAAAATGGCTCAGGAAATTATTAAAGTAGCAAGTAAGGGCTGTAATGTGAAACCAAGTCGTAAAAAGCAAAATTCAATTACTTGTCATGGTATTTATTCTGGACTTTATACGTTTACAACAAAAGAAGAGAGTTATATGAATTTGCCTTTTTTAAAAGACAAACTTAGGGAAATGATTTCGGGTGGTATGGTTTTACATTTGGAGGATTTTTATTTTAGGAGGCTTCCACTTTTTTTAGCCCAAAAGGATCACGGATTGTCTTGGGTGCAAGACCTGGGATCAGTATGGGGACAGGAGTTAGGTGTTGTTTCGGATAAAGTATCTGGTGAGATAGATCGACTCAAGAAAGAAATATCAGCACGGGAGTACTGGCGGAGGGGCTGTAGTTTAGAAAACTAAGGCGCATATTTTTGACTGTAATTACAATATGTTATAAAGAAAATATAAATATTTTAGGGAAAAAATTTTATAAAGACTATTGTTTTGTGGAAATTATTTCTCGTCCATGAGATCTAACTAACGATGGCTCTATCCAATGAAATCAAAATAGGCTCTTTTGTTACCGGCACGGTGCTTCTTGCTGTTATATTTGCATGGGCAATTGGGGTGCAGAATCCATTTGATCGCACTTTTGATTTTTATGTAACTTATAATTTTGCAGGCGGGATCGAAGTTGGTTCCCCGGTACGAGTTTCTGGTATTAAGGTAGGAAAAGTCGAAAAAATTGATTTTTATGTGCAAGAATTACAGAGTGCGCAAAATGCGATTGCGCTTAAAGAGCCCGGAAGTGCTGAAAGTCCAAAAGACAAAGCTGTTTATCCTGTAAGACTTCAGGTTTCTGTAAAAAAAGAAGCTATAAAAGCTATTCGTAAAGATAGTCGTTTTTATATTAATTTAGCAGGTATTATTGGTGAGCGTTACATAGAGATCACGGCTGGGAGTTTAGATTCACCACTTCTGAAGCCAGATGAAGTGATAGCCGGTATTGATCCGCCCAGAATTGATCAGTTGATTTCACAAAGTTTTGATCTGTTTGGAAAAATCAAAGAAGTCATCCAGGAAAATAAGGGGGATATTGCAAAGTCTATCGAGCATCTTTATAAGTTAAGTGAGAACCTTAATAAGACATTGGGGTGGGTTGAAAAATCAAATTTATTTAAAACTGATCTTTCGAAGTTAACAAATAATCTAATTGCTATTACTGCGGATGTAAAAAAACTTACTGAGAGAGTAAATTCACCAGAAGGTGAAAAAACCCTAAAACTTCTTTATGATTTGCTTTGGCGCTTAGAGCCACTTAACTCAGAAGAGATTCATAAATTTTTCCAAAAAGAAGGTATTCGCGCCAGGATTTTTTAGTCCTATGGTAAATCTGACACATACAGAGAATTCTAAATAAATATTTAGAGCATGTTTGGAGTTAGCAGTATAATTGCGAGAAAAAACGCATAAAATAATTTATTTTTCTTTTTTTTACACATTATTTATGGTTATATTTTTTAAGTGAATATTGAATTAAATCCCTTAATTTCAAGTCAAAATCAG
>JACRAO010000249.1 GCA_016213345.1 Bdellovibrio sp.
TAATATTCAAGAGTTTTCGTTAGATTCGATTAACCAAGTGATTGCTCAAGCCTTAGAACACAAGCTTGAAAAAAGAGCTATTTTAGTTCCATAAGAGAGGAAATATGAAAAACCATAACTTGATCCCAAAATATACCTATGAACATATTAAAGTAGAAAAAAGGCCAGTCGTGGATTTGAACCACCATCCAATCGAGGGGCTGTTTAATTCCTGGATTATTCTTAACAACCCCGCGCAGTTCAATTCTTATACAACTGATACCGTAAAAGAAGTGATATTGGCCTTTAGAGAAGCGTCTTGTGATCGTTCTGCAGTCTCTATTGTTTTTACAGCAGTAGGTGATAAAGCTTTTTGCACTGGGGGGAACACAAAAGAATACGCAGAATATTATGCGGGTAATCCCCAAGAGTATAAACAATACATGCGGCTTTTTAATGACATGGTTACTACGATTTTAACTATAGATAAACCAGTGATTAATCGAGTTAACGGAATGCGACTCGCTGGTGGACAAGAAATAGGCATGGCTTGTGATTTTACTATTGCAGCTGATACTGCACGTTTTGGTCAAGCAGGACCGAAACACGGCTCAGCTCCGGATGGGGGTTCTACTGATTTTTTACATCTTTATGTAGGCATTGGTAGATCTATCGAATCTTGCACTCTATGTGAACACTGGTCAGCGCATCAAGCTGTTAGCCTGGGATTGATTAATAAAGTCGTTCCAGTTTTAAAAACAAAAGCAGGGAAATTTATTACTAATCCATTTGTATACTTAACAGAGCGAGACGAGTGGGGCAATTTTAGTTTCGGAAAATTAAAATCCGGTAAAGATCTAGAAGCAGCAAAGGCCATGGCTTCGGAATGCACAATAGATTTTTCGTTATTGGATCAAGAGGTCGAAAAACTGGCTTATTCGCTTATGATGACCATGCCGGATTGCCTTATTAAAACTTTAGAGTCTTTGCGAAAGAAAAAACTAGAACATTGGCAGCAAAACTGTGAAACTAATCGCTCATGGCTGGCACTTAATATGATGACAGAAGCGAAGGCTGGATTTAAGGCTTTCAATGAGGGTACCAAAGAAAGCCGCGAAGTTAATTTTGTAAAATTAAGACAAGCGCTTGCCCAAGGAACTCCGTGGAGCGAAGACCTGATAAAGGAGATTATGCCAAAGGAGATTATGCCAAAAGACATTATGCCAAAAGGAAACTAAATATTATGGCTTATGAAAATATTAAAGTAGAAAAAAAATTTGACGGGCAGATCAGTGAGATATCTTTAAACACACCACCAGCTAATATTTTGACATCTAAAATGCTGCGTGAAATTTCAGAAGCTTTAGCACAAGAAGAAAAAGATCAAAAAATAAAACTTATTATTTTTTCTGCGCAAGAAAAAAATTTTTCCTATGGTGCCAGTGTCGAGGAACACTTGCCAGCAAAAGTTTCAGAAATGTTACCAGTATTTCATAAATTAATTGGACAAGTAATAAAATGCCCGACCCCAACCTTGGCACAAGTCAGAGGACTTTGCTTAGGTGGTGGTTTTGAGCTTGCCTTAGCTTGTAATTTTATTTTTACAGATACAACGGCAAAATTTTCTGTTCCAGAAATTACACTTGGAGTTTTTCCGCCGGTGGCATGTGCGCTTTTGCCAAGCTGCATTGGTCAAGCCTTTGCGTCTCAGTTCGTTTTAACGGGTGACAAATTGACCGCAAAAGATCTTTTGGATTTCAAACTGGCGCACACCGTGGTTGAACCAAATCTTTTAGAGCTTACAACTCATGCTTTTATTAAACAGCAAATTTTACCAAAAAGCGCGTCTTCATTGAGAATGGCAAATCGTGCTTTAAGAAGTTCAATCATTGATCAGTATGACAAATATATCGTAAAGCTTGAAAAACTTTATTTAGAAGAACTCATGAAAACTGAAGACGCTAAAGAAGGTGTCAAAGCTTTTATAGAAAAGCGTCCCCCAAATTGGAAAAACGCATAGGTACTACGAATGGATGTTTCGTTAATTATTCAACAATGTGAAAACCTATTACATGACTTAAGCTTGTCTTACGTCAAAGAGTGGAAAGATAAAAATAATGCGCAAGCCATTGGGTACATGCCCGTTTATATACCAAGAGAGCTTGCGTGTGCCGGTGGCATGCTGCCTGTGGGTATTATTGGAGGCGGAGACGAAGTAGAAGTTATCCGAGGAGATGCTTATTTTCAATCATACATATGTCGTATTCCCCGATCAACCATTGAGCTTGGGCTTTTGGGAAACTTGGATTGCCTGGATGGGTTTTTGTTTCCTGCAATTTGTGATGTTATAAGAAATTTAAGCGGAATGTGGAAAATTACATTTCCACAAAAATATGTAAAATATATAGATTTCCCTCAAAACTTTTCCAATGTTGGGCGAGAATACTACAAAAAAGAACTTTTGTTATTAAAGACAGATTTCGAAAATATTGCTCATAAAAAAATAACATCTAAAGACTTAAGCCAAGCTATTTGCCTTTATAACGAAAATATAAAATGGATTCAGAAGCTATATGATTTTCGTTCTGAAAAACCACACTTGGTTTTAACGTATGAACTATATCTGTTGATGCGGGCTTCATTAATATTAGATGTGCGTGAACACACACAGCTAATCAAAGATTATTTACATTCTGTTGAAAACGAAAAACGTCCTTTGAGAGATTACGTGCGTGTGATAGTAACAGGTGCTTTTTGTGAGCAACCACCTTTGGCACTGATCCGGGCACTCGAAAGCAGTGGGTGTTATATCGTAGACGACGATTGGGTTTTAGGATCAAAATACTATACTCAAAATATCCCGTTGTTGTCTGATCCAATAGATTCTTTAGTGAGTGCTTATTGTGATTTTGCTGTTTCTACTGCATCTCGTTTCGAAGAATCAAAAAACAAAGGGCATTATTTAATTGAGCAAATAAAAAAATATAAAGCTGAAGGTGTTATTTTTGCCGCACCTAGTTTTTGTGATCCGGCATTATTAGAAAGACCAATGCTACAAGATATTTTGACAAAAAATAAAATCCCTCATACTGCTTTTAAATATGCTGAAAATACGGGTCAAATTCAGGTAATCAAAGAAGAAATAGGAACATTTGCAGATTCCATTAAGCTTTGGGGAGAAACTTAAGAATGCAAAATCAATCGGCAGCAACTTTAAAAGAAGACAGCATGGTACTGCAAAAAAAAATGCTAGCAGACCATTATCACAAACTCTCACAAGCTAAGGAATGTGGCAAAAAAGTTGTTTATACTTTTGTCCCTGGCAATCTAAACGAACTAATCTGGGCTTTTGATATGTTACCAGTACATCCAGAGATTAATGCCTTACAAGCTGGCATGCGTAAAAAAAGTGGAAATTACGTGTTAGAAGCAGAAAAACAGGGGCACTCAGAAGATGTTTGTACTTATGTGAAATGCGATATTGGAATGCTAAAACAAGGTAATATCGGCCCTACTGGTGAAAAGCTCCCGCCTCCTGATTTGCTTTTACTCAGTTATACGGGATGTTTCACGTTCCTGAAATGGTTTGAACTTTTACAACAGGAATACCACTGCCCTATAGCCATGCTGCATGTGCCTTATCAGGGAGACGGCAAAATTACTCCGTCGATGGTGGAATACGTTGTTGGACAATTAAAAGAAAATGTCATCCCGTTAATGGAAAAAGTATCAGGTAAAGCCATGGATTTAGATAAGTTACAAACTTATTTGGATTCATCAAAGAGAGCCGAAGAAAATTTGGTTTATATTTGGGATACTGCTAAGCACAGGCCATCGCCAATTGACGCTTATTTTGGTGGAGTTTACTATATCGGTCCTATTTTTACCGCTTTCAGGGGGCTTAATGAGTGCGAAAGATATTATGAATTACTAAAACAGGAAATCAATGAACGCATTACGGCAAAATCAGGGCCCATTACTCCAGATGGTGAGTTCAATGATCAAAGATTTCGGATTGTTGTCGAAGGTCCTCCTAATTGGACAAGCTTTAGAGAGTTTTGGAAAATGTTTTATGATGAAAAAGCCGTCGTAGTGGCTTCTACCTACACAAAAGTGGGAGGACTCTATGAATTAGGTTTTAGGCACGACGCAAAGCGCCCTTTCGAAAGTATGGCGGAGTATTGCTTGGGGTGTTATACGAATCGCAACTTGCCAAACCGTATCGAAATTTTAGAAAGATACATGTCTGATTTTGAGGCTGATGGTTTTCTAATAAATTCTATTAAGAGCTGTAATTCCTTTTCTGCAGGGCAACTGCTTATGCTGAGAGAGCTAGAAAAAAGAACAGGTAAGGCTGGAGGATTTATCGAATCCGATCTTGTTGACCCACGTTATTTTAGTGCGGCTAATATTAAAAACCGTTTAGAGTCTTATTTTCAGATGCTAGAGGCAAGGCGAAAATAAGTATGGAGCCAAAGGCGAAAATAAATATGGAGCCAGATGTTATGGATTGTTTTGTAGGAATTGATTTAGGATCTACAACTACAAAGGCGATTTTTTTAGATAAAGACGCTAGAATTTTGGGGAAAGGTATTACAAATTCTAGAAGTAATTATTCAGTCGCATGCCAGGTGGCAAAAGAAGAAGCAGAAATTAGTTCCAGATTTTTTCTCTTAAGTGAGACGCTGAAAGGAGCTTTTACTCAACAACAGATTGTCGAAGAGCTCATGGAATGGCTCAGCGCTAAGTTTTTACTAGCACAATACAAAAAACAATTAAGTGCGCTAAAAAGAGAGTGCTTGTTTGTTTTAGACTCCTGGTCAAAGCATGTAGAAGAAAAAGAAAAATTTAACCATGCACTTGAAAAAATATTTTTCAAGCTAGAAGCGGAGTCTACCGAGTTGTTTCAGCCTAAACAAAAAGCGAAAAGTGATTTTTTTAGAGATATTGCAAGTTCTCTTTTTCTCAGACAAGCTGAGCTTATTAGCAAAGAACAAACTTTGTCTTTTGACAGAATGGTTGGGATTTTTGATAAAGCTATTTTAAGAGTCGAAAACCAAAGTTTTGCCAAATACTTTATAGAGTATTTGGATTTTGCAGGAAATGAAGTAAGTAAGTTACCAAAATTTAAAAAATACGAAAAAGAAATATTATCAGCTATTAAAAATGCTGCTTTGTTAAATTTTAATATCATACATACTGTTGGTACTGGATACGGCAGGCTAACACTTCCGTTTCCAAAGGAGCAGATTAGATCAGAAATTCTTTGTCATGGATTGGGTGCGCATTATCTTTTTCCAAAGACTAGGACTGTTTTAGATATTGGTGGGCAAGACACCAAGGCCATTCAGATTGATTTTCAGGGGGTCGTCACACGGTTTCAGATGAATGACCGTTGTGCCGCTGGTTGTGGGCGTTATCTGGGATACATCGCAGATGAAATGAATATGGGGGTACACCAGTTGGGGCCTTTGGCACAGTTGTCTACAAAGCCAGTCAAAATTAATTCTACTTGTACAGTTTTTGCAGGAGCCGAGCTTAGAGAAAGGCTTTCTTTAGGCGAGAAAAGAGAAGATATTTTAGCGGGTCTTCATCGTGCTATTATCCTTCGCGCTATGTCACTCCTTGCGCGAAGTGGAGGGGTGTTTTCAGAGTTTACATTTACTGGCGGAGTGGCTCGAAATGAGGCAGCTACTGGAGCACTTGCCAAATTAATTAATGAAAACTATGGCAATATCACTATGAATATTAGTTCCGAAAGTATCTATATGGGAGCCTTAGGTGCTGCACTTTTTGCAAAAAAGGATAACGGTTAAAAATGAACACAGTTGGAATTGATGTAGGCAGTAGTTCCATAAAAACCGCACTCATGAAATTTGACGATCAAGGGCAGTCTGAATCCCTGTTGTCTTGTGATTATGAAAAAATTAGAAAACGAAATATCAAAGATGTCATTTTAGAGTCGTTCAAAAGAACGCTACAAAAACATGCATTACAAGAAACTGATATCGAATATGTAGCCAGCACTGGCGAAGGAGAGCTTGTAGATTTTAGGAGAGGACATTTTTATTCGATGACTTGCCATTCGAGAGGAGCTTTGTATTTAAATCCAGCAGTACGCGCAGTAATGGACTTGGGAGCACTACACTCAAAAGTGGTTTTGATGGATGATCGTTCGAAGGTTTTAGATTATCGCATGACTTCTCAGTGTGCCTCTGGTTCGGGGCAGTTTTTAGAAAATATTTCGAGATATTTGGGTGTAGCTACTGAAGATATTGGAGAGCTTTCTTTACAAGCAGATAAGCCAGAGACTGTTTCTGGTATTTGTGCAGTTTTGGCAGAAACAGATGTGATCAACATGGTGAGCCGGGGTATTTCGACTTCTAATATTATAAAAGGCATTCACATTTCGATGGCAAGAAGGCTTGTTAATTTGTTACGCATGATTAAGGCACAGGGCAGGGTTTTGGCTACTGGAGGGCTGGCACAAGATGAGGGGCTTTTGAATACGATTCAAGAAATGCTAGACAAAGAAGATAAGAAAATAAAAATATTAAAACACGAGCTCTCCCCGTTTGCTGGAGCTATTGGAGCAGCTCTTTGGGCTGGATTTAGAAATGTTAAACTACAGGGTGCCGAAAAGAGTACCAGAATGATTTATGGAGGTATCGAGGTGACACAGAAAAGGCAATTAACATCATCTTTGGCATTAGGTGAGGTTAAGAAAAATATTGGTAGTTTGTTTTTAGAAAACAAAAGTCACTACAAAACATATCATGCATTTGCGGAAAGAGTGAATGGGAAATATTTTTATTGGACATGGGAAGACTTAGTAAAAGATATTTTCCTGGTTTCTCAGTTTCTGATTTCAAAGGGCTTGCACACGGGAGACCGGGTTGCTTTCGTGACAGCTAATTCTTATTTTAGACTTATTTCAGAAATGGCTGTTATGAGTCTTGGGCTCATAAGTGTCCCTGTATTTGCCGGTTATCCAAAAGAACTGATTTCTGATTTGATCGAATTTTCTGAAATTAAAATGCTTTTTGTAGATGTGTTTAGTCAGATACGGCTTCTTTCGTTTGATCAACAATTGCTAGAACTGGTGATTTTCAAAAAACCAAATGAAAGTGATTTTCCGCGTAATTTGCAAGAAAAAATAACTTATTTAGATGCAAGTATTTTACAAAAAAAACTTACTGTTTCTGCAGAGATAGAAAAAAGATTTCGCGAAGCCAAACCACATCAGACTGTGCTCATAATGTACACGTCAGGAACCACGGGTTTCCCAAAAGGAGTACAGCTTTCACATTACAATCTCTTGTCTCAACAAAAGGCATTAGAGCTGCTTTGGAAGCCAAAAGCCGGAATGCGTTTTTTGTGCTATTTGCCGTGGCACCATAGTTTTGGTGGACTTTTTGAGAGGTTTTTTGCCATGTCTTCTGGTGGTTGTTTGGCTATTGATGATTCATGGGGAAAGAACATAGATCAGCTTTTTAAAAATTTTGCTGAAATTAGACCTCAGATTTATTTTAGTGTACCTAAGGTTTATCAGGAAATTATTTCTCGTGTTTTGACTTCAAAAGAAGCAGAGAAAATATTTTTCCATCCGGAGTTAAAATTTATTTTTACTGCTGCGGCTCCACTGTCACTTAGTATTTCTAATGTCTTTAAAAGTAAGAAAACTCCAGTTGTTGAGGGGTGGGGTTTAACTGAAACATCGCCTTGTTGTACTTTAACAGAGATGTCTTTAGAGAGAGTGCCTGGCGTAGTTGGATTTCCTATGCCAGGAATAGAAATCAAATTGAATCATGAAAATGAAATTTTAGTAAAAGGTCCTAATGTGATGAGTGGATATTTTAAGCATGACGAAGCTACAGGGAAAGCTTTTGATGAAGAAGGCTGGTTTCTGACAGGAGATTTGGGAGAGATTTCTTTGCATGGGTTAAAGATTTTTTCACGAAAAGACATGATGTTTAAACTAGGAAATGGCGAAAAGGTTTTTCCAAATATGCTTGAAGATAAAATCAAGTCCTATTGCCGTTTTGTTAAACATGCTTACATCTTTGGCAAGGGTCAGCCTTATCCATTGATGTTAATTTTTCCTAATTTTGAACTGATTAGTGGAACAGACGTTAAATCACAGGATTTGGTCAAGAATTGGGATGGCTGTGTTTGTCCAAAATCTTTGTGCGATTTTTCTGGTTGCCTAAGAGCTTGTTTAAAAAAGCTTAATAACGAATCACAAGTAAAATTTGAAAAAATCAAAGGTGCTGTTATTCTGAATAAGGAGCTTTCTATCGAAAATTTGGAGCTTACACCGTCTTTTAAGGTGGTGCCTCATAAGATTGAGGAAAAGTATAGAGCTTATATTCAGGTGCTAGAGGAGCACCGTTATGATATGCTACCAAAAGATGCTTATTTGGTAGAGGCAACCGAGGAATAAGTTTTAAGGGGGATATTAGGGGGATGAGGTACGGAATTATTGGCATGGGGTCCGTTGGATCGGTGTTTGCGGTGTGTTTACAGCAAGCGGGGCATAACGTGTCGGTACTCTGTGGATACAAAAAGAAATTTGAATGTCTAAGCCGGCAACCAGTTACGGTCTCAGGCATATTTCAAGCAAAAGCCAAGTTCGAAAGTCTTTATTCGGATCTTGGAGATTTTGTTTCTACTAAGCCGGATGTGATTTTTATTGCAACAAAAAGTTGTGATTCTCTAGCGATTTTAAAAAGCATACAACAATTAAATATACCCAAATCTACTCTTTTTGTTTCTTGTCAGAATGGTATTTTTGTAGAAGATCAAATTGTCGAAGTTTTTGGCTCTCATCGTGCTTTAAGATTAGTGATAAATTTAGGCTGTACCTTAATAGATGAGAACCATGTTCATGTAACATTTTGTCATACGCATTTTCTTTCGCTTAGGAAAGCAGTCAATACAGAAATTACAAACGCCATAGCCGAAGATTTTTGTAAAGGTGGGTTAAGAGTTGAACCAAGAGAAAATTATCGAGAAGAAGTATTTAAAAAAGGAATTTTAAATGCCTCGTTAGCGTCAATGTGCGCACTAACTGGTTTGACTATGAAAAATGTGATGGATGATCCGGAGCTCTCAACGGTAGTGAAGCAGATAGTACTTGAGGGCATAAGCGTAGGTAAGGCACTTGGTTTTAATTTGGGAGAAGATTTTTATAAAGAAGCAATTCAATATTTTCAAAAAGGAGGGCATCATAAACCCTCGATGCTTATAGATATCGAAAATCAAAGAACAACAGAAAACGAAGACCACTGTGGTAAGATTTTATTTTTTGCAAAGCAAGAAAACATAGCTGTTCCAGCTACACAAACCATATATTCTTTGCTGAAAAACCTTGAGAGAAAGATCGCTCAACAAGAAATTACAGGCGAGATTAGGATTTTGTACACCAGACCATAGCCTTCCAATTGCCAGTTGAGTATGGCGAGCTTGAACCCGAAACTCTTTCGCATACATTGTTTTTATTGTCTTTGCAGCGCTCCATGTTGTACAAAATCTGTCTTTCACTTCCTGCTGAATATGATCCTTCGCAGTTGTTACAGGATAATTTTTCCTTTTCTGTTAGTTCTTGTGTAAATGAACTGCACGCGCAGTTATAATTCTTGCCATCATCTTTTAGTGAGCTTATATTGAGTTGCTTGGTTCTCCTAATACGTAGTTTTTTTTGTTACAAGTTCAAAAAAACCTCAGAAATTGATATATTTCTTATTTTTATGAGAAATTTATCATAAATAAAAGAAGGCAAAATAAAAAAATAAAAAATAGTTTGACACTATGCGCTCTTCAAATTATAACGCGCTGTATTCAGTGGGGGTAAGAAATTTTGGGACTTAAAACTTCTTACCATATAAATAATCAAAAGCCGGAGTAACTCCGAGCAGGGGTTACTCTTGGGACTTTTTTAGATCTCTCGGGAAGGGGCGGTAATCCATGAAATTAAATCATATTCGGTATTGTGTGTTTTTATTGAGCTTGATGGCTCTTTCGTCTTTAGCGGACACAGAGAAATCTTACATAACAGAAACAGAAAAACAATTTGTGTTTGATTTGCTCTCTCCAAAAAAGGGTACGCGGACATTTCTGTCAAGTGCGGAGACATTAAGACAAAACTTGTTATTAACCTTACAACAGTACATTGATACTGAAAGAAAAAGATTAGTAGGACTTACAGATATCAAAACACTAATTAATTTTTTTGTCTCACTCGTTTCTCCGAATGGTGAACAATTGAGCGATCTTCGGGATGCGATAAAAAATGCAAAAGAACTAAAAGCCAAAGGGGCAAGTTCATTTGTGGTCTTAAGAGCGGTTTCAAGAGAAATTTATAGAATCAAACAAGTACAGACGCAAAATATACATCATGATATACATCATGGTGCACAGTTCTTTTTTAATATTACGCCGGATCAGCTAGGCGATTTTTCTCCAATGAATGGGGATTATGTCCGTTTTTCTCCAAATCTAGAAATTAAAAAAAGATTTAATTTAACCTTATCTGATGGTCATATTTTAATTGGTAAATTTATGCAATTTGTCGATTGTGATGGCACACTTTGTGTTGTCTTAAAACTTGCAGAATGGTGTGATGACTGGCAATATATTACAAAACCCCATGCGATCCCTCTTTCTTTAGTAAATGGATTTTCATTTCAAGTAGCAATAGACTCGAACGTAGAAGTCCTACCAATAGTTGAAAATTCAATTCGGTCAGGAACTTATGTTGAATTCGAAACGCGCAACGAACAAGGGTATTCTGTCACAGAAAAGGGAGTGGTTGTAAGCGTCAATGACACAAATAATATTTTTACAATTAGAGTTTCTGAAGAGAGCGAAGCGGAATCTGAGGCAAGTACTAAAACAAAAAGCTCTGTTATTTATCAGGATATTCCCATTCTAAATATTATAAGAGTACTCCGAAGTCGCAACTACCATCCTGCTCCCAGTGGGACAGTTTACGGTGCATCTCCACGCGGGAATGGAATCAATACGATAGATTTGAAAAATCTAGCAAAACTTTTTGAATTCGCTGGAAGTCCTCTTATCGGGTTAAAAAATAAGCCATTAGTAAGGCCAGATGGAACGCCCATTTTGCAAGCGCCTGGACTAGTTAAATTTGAGTTTGCACAAGGCAAACTCAAGAGCTTAGCGGCAATACAAGTAAATAGAGATTTAAATGAAGCCGAGTTGAGGGAGCAAGAAATATATGCATTTCTTGTTGCTTGGTATGAAAAAGGATGCCCAAAATTTGATCAAGAGGGGAACGAGACGGATCAACTTTTAAGGCCAGATTTAAAAGCAAAAGGCAGCAGAAAAAAAGTATTAAAACTAGGTTCTGCGTGTGAAGTCCATTTGCTAGGACAAACACCAACAGGCAACTAGTATTTTGTAATATTATTTTTTTTATAAAAAATTTATTAAACAGGTTTTGGCCGGTCTTGGGGGGACAAAAAATGAAATACAAAACTCAGAATGAAATTCAGATGAATAAATTACAGGGGATTTATTTGGTGGTTGTTATTATAATTTGGATAACAGGGTTTACTAGACTCGGATTTGCAAGCTGTGTGGAATGGTCTGATGCTGAAATTGAAACTTTCAAGCAAATAGAAAAAAGTCATATCACAATCGGATTGAATAATAGAACAATACAAACAGCCTATCCAGAACCTACATTTCCATATTTTGGAAATAATTACAGCTGTGAAATAATGAGACCATTATTACCAATGGACGAAGAATTGTTCAAAAATCAAACAGAACAGGAAAACTGTGCACATGTAGGCGGATTGTTTTTTGAAGTCACCTCAAAAACATCAAAGGATTTTCAACAGGCATTGCAGGCAAATCCAAACCGGTGTTCGGCTGACTGGGAGATGAAGGCTTGTTGTTTTATGACAGAGCCTTCAAAATGTAATGACCGCTATCAAGCTATTCGGGGATCATTCGGGATGTGTTTGTCGCGAGCTAAAACTTTTTCTGATTACTCTGTTAAGTTTGAAAAACAGGGAAATTTTTTCAGAGAAAGTCTTTATTGCTCTACCAATACTGATCAAGATTTAAAAGACTTTTTTAAAGAAGCGGCAAGTAATCCGTTTATGCAAAAAATAACGGGTTATTATAAAGCTTTAGTGACAGATTTCGCTGCCAAGGCGTTTGTGTATGAGCTTCAAAGTCTTAACAGATCTTTGCCGCGATCTTTGGTGGAGAAAAAAATCGCATGCGCTGCCCAGTGTATTACTCATAATTTATTGGACTACCAGAGGCGAAGTCAAACAGGTCTAAGCCACATCTGTGCAGAGAGGGCTGTACTGTACGGAAAAGGTGAATGTGGTGAGTTTGCAAAAACAGGAGAACAGATCATGAGGTCTGCTGGACTCAATGTAAGAGCGATCGCTCATGGGCCTGGCTTAAAAAAAGAAGGCCACGCTCTTGTTGGTATTACTTTCTCTGACGGGATGTCTTTTGCGTTAGACACAGTGGCGGGTGATTGCAAGTTTATCCCATGGTTATTTAAATAGGATAGCGAATTGTCATCCCTAGACCAACAAATGGGCCACTGAGATTAGTAACTAAATCACTACCAGAAGTGTTTTGTGCAGTATCTCCTGCGGCAACTTTAGCTGTCGTATTTCTATGTGTCATTTTACCAGAAGTCCAATACGTATAACCGCCCTCTAATTGTACACTAAACATCGAAGATATTTGATAAGCAGCGCCCAGTGAACCTCTTAGTGCGGCATTTTTGCCATCAAATAAATAATCATAATCTGCTGGAGCAAAGCCATCTAGCTTGTCTCGAACAGTAATTGTTCCTAAACCAACAGATGGGCTGGCATAAAATTTGAAACCACTTGCCCTATAAAAAGTATAATTTCCTTGCACACCAAGCACAGTTCCTTTTAGACCAACCGTTCTGGTCACTGCTGCTTTGGTCGGTGCAGTGCCTGAATATGTTTTTGTACTGACTGGTGGCATTGAAAAAAATGCTCCAACATCCAGATCTTCACCGAAAGCATATCCCAAGTAGATTTCAGCTTGTAAAGAATTGCTCATGCTGGGTGCATCTACACCGGTAAACCCAACTTTTCCCAATGCGGCATTTGAATAACTATTCAGGTCGTTGAGTTCTTTTGGATTTACAAAGCCAAGAAGTGGACGTGCTGTAAGCACTATGCCAGTTTTTGTACCTGTTTGTGCCTGTGCAGATGTCACTGAGCTATCTTGCTCTGCTTTTGCAACCTGATAAAAGCCCAATAAACAAACCAAACTAATCAAAACACCATATTTTTTCATATTAATCTCCTTGCATAAATACGCTATCCCATGGGCTCTCATGATATGCAACCAATAAATAGTTAGTATAATGCGCCAAGATACTAGTAATATTTGGTTGTTTAAAATAATCAGGTATAGTAAACATGACGGCATGGCTCCTCATGCTAGAATTTGGATAAAACTGTCGTTTATTATCTTATGTTCTATTGTCTTTTTTCCTGCCAACGCAGAAACAACAGAGTGCGACAAACTGTTGTTAGGTAAGCTATCAAGAAATCAAATCATAATTGTAGGAGAAATTCATATTGATCCTATGCATAAGAAGCAAAAGGGATGGTTGGTAAAAGGAGCTTTGCGTGGGGAATTTTTTCTCGGCGTAGAAGGTGTATCGATAGAAGAATCTGAAACACTGATTGCACAGCAGGAAAAAAAATATCAAACAAAAAGAAGTCAAAAAACCGTTATCTTAGGTCTTGAAAACAATATAGTTCATGCTTTTACTGGAATACTGAAGGCTTATGAAATCTTACAAAA
>JACRAO010000256.1 GCA_016213345.1 Bdellovibrio sp.
ATAATTAGGCTCGGCGTATTCGACCAGAGGATGTGATTTTAAAATTTGTATTATTTTATTTAAATCCACTATAGGAGTTATTTTGACTTTATTATACCTCAGAGTTGTCTGCAAAACTGTGATATTGATTTTATATTTTTGTCCTAATTTGGTTTTTAAAAAATTAGTAACATTTTGTTGTAAATTCAGTACTTCCTGTTGTGAACGGACTTCATCTTTAAATTTGATGATCCATTCGCCAGGAACATATTCTGTTTGTGATTTTTTTTGATCACCGAAACTAGTGACAGCTAAAAAAAATAAACAAAAGGTATATAAATATAGTTTTTTGATCATTTTTAATATCCCCCGTAAGCAAACAACGTACTGCCATACAGCTGCGCGGCTGTATATATAACAAAGATTACTCATATTTACTCGTCAAATCTTTTTGAAATCTTTAGGAAAATTTTTATACTTATCTTAAAAGTACCTGTGAGGTGTGTTAATTAAATTAATTTTGGGATATTTTTAAAATAATTTTATTCGCTCAGGCGCGGCACCGGCAAAACCATCCTGGTTTTGGTTGTCCGCTGGACAACTGGTCTTCTCGGCCAATCCTGGCCTCGAAGTACCTCTGGGGCCCCCTTGGCCCTCCATGGCCGGGCTGCATCCAGCTTCCCCAAGGCCTTCTCTCACAAAATTATTTTAAAAATATCCCAAAATTAATTAACAGAAATATTCCGCCTCACAGGTACTTTTAAGATAAGCATGAAAATTTTTACCAATAACTCAACGCACTAAGATTTGATTTTCAATAAGCGCTCAATGGCTTTGTTTATTGATTCAAGGTTGTTGTTAAAAGTTCCAAGGCGTTCTTGTTCTAGTTTGACAAGGTCTTTGGGTGCGCGAGCTAAAAACTCCTGACGATTGAGTTTTGTCTGTAAAAAATTTATATCATTTTGAATTTTATGTTTCTCTTTCTCTAGACGGCTAACTTCACCTTCAACATCAACAAGCCCGCGAAGTGAAACGTAGAGCCTAGCCGAATTACAGCAAATTTCGCTAATATCAGTTTGATCAGTTAAATCATCGCTTTTGGGCAAGAGGTGACCTAACTGTGCGATAGAAACTATAAAAGGAAGACCCGCATGAAATATATTTTGTCTTGCAATGTTAACATCAAAATACACCTCTGGTCTGGCTTTGGGTGAGATTCCGTTTTCACCGCGAAATGTTCGCAAATGCTCAATTACATCCTTCCATAATTCGACAGTGTCTTCAGCTTCAGTCTGTTTTTCCATTATGGATGTGCAAGGCCAGGGTTGTAATATCAAAAAAGTTGACTCTGATTTGTTTGTTTCTGGAATATGCTTATATATCTCTTCTGTAATAAATGGAATAAAAGGATGGGCTAAACGGAGGGTCTTGTGCAATAAATAGACTAGACAGTGTTGTGTTTCATGAAAAATATTAGCATCTTTTAATAATTCTTTTGAAAATTCAATGTACCAATCGCAAAAATCCTTCCAGATAAAATCGTATAGAAGCAATGATGCTTCTCCCATTCTAAACTCCTCAAAAGCTTTATTGATAGAATCAGCAGTTGTTTCAAATCGAGAAAGTATCCATTTGTTAATAGCATGCAAATTTGATCTATTTTCTTTGATCCATTTTTCTGCATCTTTTAAGGAATGTTTATATGCTTCTTGTGCTGTTGTTAGATCTGACTCAACAAAACCAAGTCGCATCATAACGTACCGGCTCGCATTCCAAAGTTTATTACAAAATGCCTTGTAACCTTCTACTCTATCCGTATTGAGTTTTATATCGCGTCCTTGGCCGGACATGGAAAGTAATGTAAAACGAAATGCATCAGCACCATATTTTTCTATAACCGCAAGTGGATCAATGACATTACCCTTAGTTTTACTCATTTTTTTTCCTTTTTCGTCTCTAACCATTGCATGTAGATAGACTCTACGAAAAGGAATCTTGCCATCATTAAAATGAAGACCTAACATTAACATTCGAGCAACCCAAAAAAATAGAATGTCAAAACCTGTTTCTAGAATTGATCCTGGATAAAATTTTTGATAAGCCGCTGTTTTTTCCGGCCACCCTAAAGTTGCAAAAGGCCATAACCCGGCACTAAACCAAGTATCAAGAACGTCTTCATCTTGATAAATTTCATGTGAATGGCAGTGCTTACAATTTTTAGGCTCTTCTGCTGAAACGGTAACGCTCTTGCAAGCTTTACAGTACCAAGCTGGAACACGATGGCCCCACCATAACTGTCTTGAGATACACCAATCACGAATGTTCTCCATCCAATGATAGTAAGTGCTATACCATGTTTCTGGAATAATCTTAAAGGTATCATTACATTGATCTACTTCAGTCAACGAAAGACTTTCGCCTTTTCTTGCTGCTTCTATTGCTTTTTCAGCTAGCGGCTTCATTTTCATAAACCACTGGTCGCTTACTACTGGCTCAACGATTGATTCACAACGCTGGCAGATCCCGATTTGCTGCACAATTGCTTCAGTTTTCACTAATGCATTACATTTTATGAGATCTTCAATAACACGTTCTCTGGCTTCTGTGATTGATAGCCCATCGTATAGACCAGCATTTGCGTTTAACTTTCCATTAGGTTCGAGAATGTTTATTAAAGGAAGATTATGTTTTTTTCCAAGTTCATAATCGTTAAAATCATGTGCCGGTGTTACTTTAAGAACTCCAGTGCCAAACTCCTTATCAACATAGCTATCTGCAATTATCGGTATTGGTCTTACCACAAG
>JACRAO010000252.1 GCA_016213345.1 Bdellovibrio sp.
TAACTTGTCCTTTGTCGTCATATTCAATGCCATCTGCGTCATCAGCTGCATTTGGAGGTAAAGGGTTATTTTTTGCTTTTTCATTAATTTTTTTCAATTCTTCTAGAAATTTTTCTTGAACTAATTTTGCAAGTTCATCTTGAATTCTTTTATTTAGTTCTTGTATTCTGACTTGAGCTTGCTCCGGAGTTACTTTAGTTGCAGCGACTTTTACAATTTGATCTGCCTTGTTTTTTATATTGATTGTCATTTGTGTTTTATTATTTTGTAATTCGACATTTCCTTTGTCCATTTCCATGCCAAATTTATATCTCACTAGATAAAACGTATTTGCTGTTTCAATAATTTTAAATTTATCAGGAGTACGCTCTCCAATGTCTTCAGGATTAACCGTGACTGTGCTGTCTGTTTTGACTTCTAATACGAGAGGTTGTCGGCTATCCGTTTTTTTAGCTTCTTCGTCAGAAATACTCCAAAAGCCCTGAAAATCAGCTAACGTAGTTTTTACTTCTGAATCTTGTTTTTTTACTCCACAAGAGCTTAGCACCAGTGAAAGAACAAAAAGACTTCCCAGCGAATGAATCAACCAAGATTTTTTTAACATATATTTTCCTTTCATAAAAACGCTTTATTAACGTCATAACACATGGCGTTAGGACGTGTGAGACTATTATATATAAGATTTTAGGTCAAGTAAAATAAAACCAAAAAATATGTCTTTAATATTAGATGGTTAACTAAATTCATCCTGCGTGCCGGCTTGACTCTAGTTTGCTAAAATCTGGTAAAGTAACAGTTCGGGTTGCGGTTTCACTGGACTGTAACTGAAACTGTAAGCTTTCCCGCTTGTGCTTTTCAGAAAGCCCAAGTATAACCATTGCCAATATGGCATTAGAACATAAAATACGCATTAAATTAAAGGCATTTGATCATGGGGTTTTAGACCAGTCGGTTTGGGAAATTGTCAGTACAGCTAAAAGGACAGGAGCAGCAGTGCGAGGACCAATCCCTTTGCCCACAATTATTAATAAGTATTGTGTTTTAAGATCTCCTCATGTAGATAAGAAGTCACGTGAACAGTTTGAGATAAGAACGCATAAACGGCTTTTAGATATTATTGAACCCACTCAGCAAACGGTGGATTCGTTAATGAAGTTGGATTTGTCTGCTGGAGTGGATGTAGAAATAAAATCTTAAGTAGTTTTTTTGTCTGGATGACAAAGAAACGAAAAGTTAAGGTTAGTAGTTTTTTTGTCTGGACGACAAAAAAACGAAAAGTTAATGATACTTTTCTTTGCAAAGCCTTCGGTGGTTTTCCCAAAGAGAAAGTCAGAGACTTGAGTTTAACCCAAAAGTTTTGGAGTAATTTTGGAGCGGTTTTTTTATGAGTGAAAACGTCGAAAACGCATCAGAAAATAAACAAGATATAAATACATCTGGCACAGAAGCAACCCCAACCACTACTCAGGGCCGCAGTCATGCAGTTCTAACTCAAGGTTTAGGTGGAATTTTGGGAGTTAAGGCCGGCATGACTCAAGTCTTCAATGCAGACGGACGGTCCATGGCAGTCACAGTTATTGATCTAAAACCGTCTGTTATTACACAGATAAAGACTAATAAAGATAATGACTACCAGGCCATACAAGTTGGCATTATCGATAAAAACGCCGCGCACACTTCGCTGTCAGAACAAGGACATGCAAAAAAAGCTGGTGCTACTGGCTTTTATCATTACCAAGAATTTCGTTTACCTAAAGACGCAAACTTGGAGGGCTTGGCGGTAGGTCAAGTGTTGACATCTGATTTTATTAAGGCAGGTGACCTGGTGGATGTGTCTTCTAGAAGCAAAGGCAAGGGTTTTCAGGGTGGTATGAAACGTTACAATATGTCCGGTGGTCATAAAACCCATGGGGCTTCTCTTTCTCATAGATCGCTTGGTTCTATTGGAAACAGGGCCGATCCTGGCAGATGCTTTAAAAATAAAAAAATGCCAGGTCATATGGGTCATGAAAAAATTTCTGTTCAGAATGTACAAGTAGTAAAAGTGGATAAAGACAATGGTCTACTTTTAATAAACGGCAGTGTTCCAGGCTCTCGAAGTACTGTTGTGTCCATTCGAAAAGCTGTAAAGACCATAAAAAAATAAAGGTAATGGTGGTTAGAACTTATGCCTACTTTAGATTTATTTAATCAAACAAAAGAAAAAGTTGGAACTGTTTTGCTCAGAGATGATGTTTTTGGGGTAAAAGTAAATTTTCCACTTGTGCATCAAGTCCTAAATGCCCAGAGGGCAAATCAAAGACAGGGCACTGCAAAGACAAAAAGAAAAGCGGAGGTTCGTGGTGGTGGTAAAAAGCCATTTCGCCAAAAAGGAACAGGAAATGCGAGACAGGGTTCAATTCGCTCCCCTTTGCAACCAGGTGGTGGACAAACATTTGGCCCAATCCCGCGCTCTTATCGCCAAAAAACACCCAAATTAATGATCAGAGGAGCATTGAGATCAGTTTTGTCAGACCGTGTGTTTTCACAAAGGTTATTGGTGATTGATGAGTTCAAATTGGAGTCAGCAAAGACAAAATCGTTTTATGAATTATTTAAAAATAAATTTCAACTGGATAAAGCGCTAATTATTGACGAAGAAAATAAAAACCTTGCTCTAGCTAGTAGAAATATCCCAAGGGTAAAGTTTTTGAGAACCGAAAATCTAAATATTTATGATTTAGTAAAATATCCTTGGTTGCTTTTAACCAAGCAGGCTGTTTCTACTATTGAAAATCGGTTGTCTCAAAAAGAAGAATTACAAAAAGAAGAATTACAAAAAGAAGAATCAAAGGAATAGGTTATTATGCAATCTCAATACGATGTAATTTTAAGACCGCTTATAAGTGAAAAAAGCACAGCTCTGGCAGAGCTAGCCAATAAGTATGTTTTTCAGGTTGCAAACGGGGCTAATAAAAATGAGATTAGAGATACTGTTCAAAGATTGTTTAATGTAAGAGTTAAGAAAGTCCATACCCTGGTTGTACATGGAAAGGTCAAACGGTATGGCAAAACAGTAAAAAAAGAGTCTAACTGGAAAAAAGCGGTTGTGACACTAATGGCAGGAAGTAAAATTGAAATTTTTCAGAACAAATGACTGAGGAGACAAATAAATGCCCATAAAAACTTTTAAAGCTATGACTCCCGCTACGCGTTTTAAGATGGTCGCTGATTTTTCTGTGTTGACTCCTCGTAAGGACCAGCCTAAAAAACCGAGCTATTTATTTGCAGATTTGAGAAAAACAGGTGGCAGAAACTCATTAGGAAAAATGACTGTTAGGCATATTGGTGGCGGACATAAGCGCATGTATCGCGTGATAGATTTTATGCGAGATAAGCGAGATATACCCGCTAAAGTTGCCTCTATCGAATATGATCCAAATCGTACTACTTATATTGCGCTTCTTCACTACAATGACGGCGAAAAGAGATATATTCTGGCTCCTGTAAATCTAAATGTAGGCGATACTGTGATTGCCAGTGAGGGTGCAGATATTAAGCCAGGCAATAATTTAGCATTATCTTCGATTCCGGTTGGAACACTTATTCATAATATTGAGCTTTTGCCTGGTAAAGGTGGACAACTTGCGCGTTCGGCTGGAAATTTCGGGCAACTAATGGCTAAGGAAGGGGAATATTGTCAGGTTAAACTTCCTAGTAATGAGGTGAGGATGGTGCACTCCAGATGTCATGCTTCTATTGGACAGCTCTCTAATTTAGATCATGAAAATATTTCAATAGGAAAAGCAGGGAGGTCGCGTTGGCTTGGTATTCGGCCTACGGTTCGTGGAGTGGTAATGAATCCCATAGATCATCCGCATGGTGGTGGTGAAGGAAAAACTTCTGGAGGTGGTCATCCCAGAACACCTTGGGGAGTACCTACTAAGGGTTATAAGACTAGAAATAATAAACGCACAGATGCCTTTATTGTAAGCAGGAGGAAATAATGGCCCGTTCGATAAACAAAGGTCCTTTTTGTGACGATCATTTAGTAAAAAAAGCTTTAACTGCTAGACAAAATCAGGAAAAGAAAATTATTAAAACATGGTCAAGGCGTTCCACTGTACTGCCAGATTTTGTTGGGTTAACATTTGCGGTGCATAATGGGAGGAAATTTATTCCGGTTTATGTGACTGAAAACATGGTTGGACATAAATTAGGTGAATTTTCGCCTACAAGAATGTTCCATGGACACACTCCGGCTGATAAAAAAGCTGCTCAAGAAGCAGCAGCAGCTCCACCAAAAACAGCTCCAGGTGCTCCAGCTCCTGCGGCGGCAGCAGCACCAGCAAAACCAGCTGCGGCGTCGTCAAAGGCATGAGGTAAAGATATATGATTGAAGCCAATGCAAAACTAAGTTTCGTAAGAATTACGTCTAGAAAACTTGGACTTTTAGCTGCAGAGGTGCGTGGAAAAAATATTAACGAAGCACTTAGTTTATTGAAATTTTCTCCAAGAAAGCGCACTGCCCAGACTCTTTATACTTTGTTAAAAAGCGCAGTAGCAAATGCAGATAACAAGGCCAAGGGAGCGGTAGATATTGATACCCTTTATGTAAAAAAAATCATGGTAACTCCTGGGCCTATCTTAAAGAGATTTCGTCCAAGAGCTAAGGGTTCAGCTTATAGAATTAATAAAAAACAAAGTCATGTTTTTGTGACTTTAGCGGAGAGGTAGAAAGTACATTATGGGTCAAAAAGTTAATCCAATTGGATTTCGTTTAGGTATAACAAGAACATGGGATAGTCGTTGGTATTCTAAAAAAGATTACGCAAAGCTTTTGCATGAAGATTTAAGATTAAGAGAGTATTTAAAGGAAAAGCTTTATAGTGCAGGGATCTCTAAAATTGAAATCGAAAGAGCTGCAAATAAAGTAAAAATCAATGTACATACGGCCAGGCCCGGTATTGTTATTGGCAAAAAAGGTGCTGGAGTTGAGTCATTAAAGTCCGATGTGCAGGGACTATCAAAAAATGAAATATTTTTAAATATTATTGAAGTCAAAAAACCAGAATCTAATGCTCAATTTATTGCAGAGAGTGTAGCTACTCAGTTAGAAAAGAGGGTTGCTTTTAGAAGAGCTATGAAAAAGTGTATGACTTCAGCTTTTAAACAAGGAATTAAGGGTATTAAAATAAGAGTTTCAGGTAGATTGGGTGGCGCTGAAATTGCACGTACAGAGTGGTACAGCGAAGATAGTGTTCCTCTTCATACTCTGCGAGCCAATATCGATTATGGTTTTGCAACGGCCAAAACTACGTATGGAATTATTGGAGTCAAAGCTTGGGTTTATCATGGTGAGATAATGACTTTAAAGAAACAGGCCATAATTGAGTCGCGAGCAATGCAAGGTGCAAAGCCAGCTCAAATATAAATCAGGAGTAATATATAAATGCTATCGCCAAAAAAAGTAAAATATCGAAAACAGCAAAAAGGTAGGATGAGAGGGAAGGCGACACGAGGCAATACCCTGTTTTTTGGAAATTATGGACTCCAGGCCACTGAGTGTGGACGGATTACTTCAAAACAGCTTGAAGCGGCTCGTGTAGCTATGACTCGTTATGTTAAACGAGGAGGTAAAATTTGGATTAGGATTTTTCCGGATAAACCTCTAACTAAAAAACCTGCCGAGACCAGAATGGGATCCGGTAAGGGTAATGTTGAAGAATGGTGTGCAGTGATTAAGCCAGGTAGGCTGATTTTTGAAATGTCAGATATTACACAAGTAGAAGCTTTTGAGGCTTTGAGGTTAGCGGATCATAAATTACCAATCCAGTGTAAACCAATTGCTCGGAGTGCCTTAGTGACCGAAACTAAGAAGGAGATTATTAAGAATGTCATCTAAACGTTTTAGTGAATTAAAAAATCTGACCAAAGAAGAGCTTGATACAAAACTACGAGAGTTGGAAAAAGAACTTTTTCAGGCAAAGATGAAGAGAGCCAGTGGCCAACTTGAAAATTGGTCATCTATTTGGAGTATGCGGAAGGATTTGGCAAGAATGAAAATGTTAGAAATGCAAAAAACTAATGCGACAAAACTGTAATGTGAGGATCAAATAAAATGGTAGTTGAAAGTAAAAAACCTCTTCAAAAGAGGAGAGTTTTAGTTGGAACAGTGGTTAGCAATAAAATGAAAAAGACCATAGTGGTCAAGGTAGATCGAAATGTTAAGCATGGATTTTATAAAAAATATGTCACTCTATTTGAACGTTTTAAGGCTCATGATGAGAAAAACGAAGCCCAGCCTGGAGATTTGGTTTCTATTATTTCTTCGCGTCCTTTGAGTCGTGAGAAAAGATGGGCATTAAGAGAAATATTAAGGCGTGGTAATCGTTTGGCTGTCGAATTGGATCAACAGCCATTAAAAGACGAGACTGTTCTCATTAAACAAGAAACTAAAATTTTGGAGACATCATGATTCAGATGAAAACGGTGTTAGATGTGGCTGATAATACTGGTGCAAAGCGTGTGCAGTGTATTAAAGTTTTAGGTGGAAGTCGCAGTAAGTATGCAAGTGTAGGGGATGTCATAGTAGTGACAGTAAAGGACGCCACACCCACAGCAAAAGTAAAAAAAGGTGAAATTTTAAAAGCAGTTGTTGTAAGGACTAAAAAAGAAATTAATCGCAATGATGGAACTTATATTCGTTTTGATACAAATTCTGCTGTTTTAATTAATGCTCAAAGTGAACCCATAGGAACACGTATTTTTGGACCGGTAGCTAGAGAGTTAAGAGCTAGGGCTTTTACAAAAATTATCTCTCTTGCACCTGAAGTGTTGTGAGGATTTTATGTTAGATAATCAAGTTTTTAATATGAATATTAAGAAAAATGACCAAGTAAAAGTCATTTCTGGTAGAGACAAGGGAAAAAGCGGGAAGGTTTTAAGAGTTCTAGGAAAAACCGGTAGAGTATTGGTAGAAAAAATTAATTTGGTAAAAAAGCATGCCAAGCCTACACAAAAAAATCCTCATGGTGGTTTTTTAGATAAGGAATTGTCTATTCATTATTCAAATATTCTGTTGTTATGCCCAAAGTGCAATAAGGGTGTGAGACATGGGAAAAAATGGATCGAAGTCATGTCAAAAAAGACCAAGTCCATGCAAAAACAAAAGGTCAGATATTGTAAACATTGTGGAGAAACTTTAGATACAGTTTCATAATGGAGGTTATTGAAAAGTGGGTTCGACTAAAATGAAAACTAATATGAAAGACGACAAGAAAGATAATGCTAAAAAGCAGACAGAAGAAACGAAAGCTAAGCCCGAGGCAAAGAAAACTCACAGTGCTAAGGGTAAGGCTGCTAAAGTAGATTCTGGTCCTACTATAAAAATTGAAGCTCCTGGAGAGACTAGGATTTCGCCTTCCAAACCATCGCGTTTGTTGACGTTATATAGGGAAAAAGTAATACCTTTGGTTATGAAAGAATTTGAATTTACAAATGCCATGCAGGTCCCAAGGTTTACTAAGGTGGTTCTCAACTGCGCTGTAAATGATGCGGTAGCTAACCCAAAAGTTTTAGATAATGCTTTAGAAGAGTTTATGTCAATTGCAGGACAAAAAGCTGTTTTGACTAGAGCAAAAAAATCTATTGCTACGTTTAAGGTGCGAAAGGGCTTGCCGGTAGGTGTGACTGTAACATTGAGGCGCGCACGAATGTATGAGTTTTTAGATCGAATGCTGAATGTGGCACTTCCACGGGTGCGAGATTTTAAGGGCTTGAGTCCAAAATCATTTGATGGAAGAGGAAGTTATTCATTGGGAATTCGGGAACAAATTATTTTCCCAGAAGTAAATTATGACAAGATAGATAAGATTCGTGGCTTTACAGTCACTATTGGAACTACTGCTAGAAAAAGTGAGCATGCCAGGGCAGTGCTTGCCGCATTAGGAATGCCATTTAGAAAATAAGGAGATAATGATTTGTCTACATTAGCAAAAATACAAAAAATTGGAAAAAAGCTAAAATTCAAGGTGCGTATAAAAAGACGTTGTCCTATTTGCGGAAGAGCAAGGGGATATTACAGGAAATTTGATTTGTGTCGTTTGTGTTTGAGAGATTTAGCACTCAAAGGTCAGCTTCCTGGTGTTGTGAAGTCGAGCTGGTAAGAGGAGGAAATTAGTATGAGCATGACAGATCCAGTAGCAGATTTACTGACTAGAATAAGAAATTCAAATGGTGAACGACATGAAAAA
>JACRAO010000255.1 GCA_016213345.1 Bdellovibrio sp.
GATTAGGTTTGTCAAATAAGATTCATACGATGAGTATCCACTTCTAAGCCAATGAGATGGGTTATTTTTGATTTTTTCAATAAGTCTTGAAATTAAATCGTCATTTTCATTTGGATCTAATTGATTTATAAAAAATTGAAACTCATATTTACTTAATATTTTATTTTTCGTTAACACAAGAAAGAGTTCGTCAACAGTAATGTGTCGTAGTTTTGAAAGTAATTTGATTGCTAATTTTTTATTGTCAAAGCTATATGCATCATTAGCTAAAATATTTTTAAGAACAGGTTCTAGTTCTTTTGGTAGAGCTTCTGATTTTTCTAAATTCTCTAAATCCAATAAGACTAGCTCAATGATATTTTCATTTTGTATTTTTTTTGGTGGTGATTCTTTTAGTAATTTTAATTCTAGCTCTAAAATAGATTTGTTTCGTTCTTTTATGCTAAGAAGTGATTTGAGTATTAACGTTTTCATTGCTACTAATATAGGCCCATGATCAACAGTCTCAATAAAAGCAGTCATTATATCAGGCTCAGATTCTACGAAGTCCGATAAAAACTCAATGACTGGCTTGATTTCATCTTCTCGCCTAGATGTTAATTGATTATAAGATTTTAGTTGATTTATTAACTGATTAAAGATGCTTGTACGAAATTCAGTAAGTGGTGGCTCAATATTTGTTAATAAAGCTTTGAAAAATTTTTGTCTACTTGAGATATTCCATGAGATATTTATTTTATGTGTTATGAGATCAATAAAATATTTTCCGTCTATAAATTTTTTATTAATATGCTTAATATTAGAAATGTGATCGCATATATTATTTATAAATGCTGCATCGTCCATGTCTGTGTCTAAAGTGTGTCGTAATATTTGTAATAATGGCGGTATCTCCATTGGTAAAAATAAATCAAGATCTATAAGACTTTTTGCTGCTGCTTTATCCATATTTTGATCTTTTTCGATTATACTAATTAACCGATTGGCTGTTTCTTTTTTTTGTTCTAAAGAGAGTCGGCCTTGTCCCATGGTTCCGATGTTTCTAAGGATGTCATACCTGATATCACTACGCTTAATGTTTGGTAGAAACTTTAAGAACGTAGGAATTGCTTTTGCGGCTTGATCTCCAAGCTGTATGAGTTGTTCTGCGGCATATATTGCTTTTTGTTCTGCACTTGGTAAGGCATTGCCATATTCTAAAAATGATTCTATATCTTTTATAAAATTATCTACTTTTTCTTCAACCCACGGGTGAAGAGGTAGAGTTTTTACGTTATTTGTGTCTGGATTTGTATCGTTTACTTGTTCTTGTGAAAAAAGAAATGGAGAAGAAAAAAATAAATAAAATAGAAATGTTAAACTATAGTAAAAGTTTTTCTTTGTAGTAACTTTAATAAGTGACATAGTAAATTTTTATAACTTTACTCCATACTTTTTGTGTCATCGGTTTGAATTAATATTTTACCGTTCCAAGGATGTGTTGGCCAAACATGAGTGTGTGAGCAATACATACCGAAATTAAAGCACCAATAATCATAATTTGGTTTTTTTACAGAAATCGTGACTGTTTGACGGCAGCTTGGTGTTGAGTCAGGGCAAGTTTTGGTAAAACTCGAAGAAAAATCCATTACTTCGCTTGTTTCTTGTGTGTCTGTAAGCCCATTGTTTAATAATGGAGTAGCTATTTCGTTAGTCCCTACCGAGATAAACACAGCGAGCATAGAATAATTTGCGGTGTAACCTGTATTCGCAATTTTTCTGTCCGCCTGACCCGGTGTAAATTTGACTTTTAGTACTTTGTTTACTCTTACGTCGTATGTAAAGGGGTCGTCATGGCCCACTTTTAATATTGGCGCTGAAATAAGTGGTGGTTTGTTTTGATCATCCGAAGAGGGGGTTGTGTCACTTGGATTGCTTGGTGAGTTTTGTGTGCCAGAATTGCTCAGATCATTTTGTGAAACCGAATCTTGCTGGACAAGTGAATCAGTTTGGGAGACGTTTTTTGATTCAAAATAAGCCCCTCCACAGCTTAAATTCAAAAATACTATGCATGTGATAAGAACCGTAATTTTTTTATCCATAAAAACCATCCTCCTAAGAAAAAAGCGTAACTACTTATTATGAATGCAAGCTTTGGGCCAAATTTTATAGAAAAATAGCTTTTATTAAATTAACGCTAAGTAATTGATTAATAAATAAAATTTATGTATACATTATTTGTCTTGATTCACTGGTAAATTAATTGGGTGTATAAAAGTGTTTAAGATTTTTACAACTGAAAATGCATTGAGTATAAAGTTTATTAATTTATTTGCTGTAACGGTTCAGTAACAGTAACAGTAACAGTAACAGAAAACAGCAACAGTAACTGGTAACAGGAAACAGTTTAGTTGGTAAAATATTAAATCATTTTTTATTTAGGATATACCAATCGATATATCAAACCGCCAAGTTTATATGCCAGCTCAAATAGCTCATCTTGATTAGCTAAATTCAATATACTTTGTGTTTCGCGCAATGAGCCAAGAGCAATAGAATAAAATCTTCTTTTATCTTTTAAAGATGGTTTCGTACTACCTTCGGAAATATTCAAAACAATACTTGAACTAGCTCGGGTAAGCTGATCCTTGAGAACACGGTTAGTTTTAACTTCTTCGCATTCCTTAAATAATTGAACTGCCATTTCATAAGCAATAAAGCCTTTTAACATTTTCATATTTTTCACCTTTCTTTCTTTTTTTCTTTCATTTTTTCTTTTTTTTAATTTCATTTTTTTTTGGTTCCTATCCTAGGTGAGAACCAAAAAAAAATGAAATTAAAAAAAAGAAAAAATGAAAGAAAAAAAGAAAGAAAGGTGAAAAATAATATGATTAAAAACTTTAGAACCTATGAAATGGCAGTTCAATTATTCAAGGGGTGTAAGACATTAGAATTACCGTATTACCTCAAAGACCAGCTCTTAAGAGCTTCAAGCAGAATTGTTTTGAATATTTCTGAGTGTTATGGAAGAATTTCAAAGAAAGATCAAAGAAGATTTTATTCTTTTGCTTTTGGGTCTACTAGAGAAGTTCAAAGTATTCTAGATATAATAGACGAACAACGTCTAGATTTGATCAAAACTGCAGATAGTGTTGCAGCATGTTTATATTGTTTACTTTATCGTAAAAAGTAAACAGTAACAGTTCAGTAACAGTAACAGTCCTGTAAACAGTAACAGTGACTGTAACAGAAAACAGTTCAGTAACAGTAACTGGTAACAGGTAACAGTTCTGCAGTAAACCATGTATAACGCTTTGCATTCTCCGCGTATTAGCAATTATTACTGCGTTTTCAAAAAATGATACACTTAAATACGGTGGGTTGGTAATTATGAGATCAGGAGATTTAAGAGCATTTTGTCATCTTGGCTTTGCCCTTTGGGCAGATCCAAAAGAAGCGGAAACAAAAATTTATAACACGTTAATAACAGTTGCAGCTATAAATATCAATCAAGATTTAGCAATTGAACGTGCTACAAGTGCTCTTTATAGGCAAGTGATAAGAGAAAATCTAAGTATTAATCAAAGTGCGCACTTTGCTCTAGATCAACCATTTTATCGTTTAACACCCGATGAGCGATTTGTTTTGTCGGCTTTGCATGGTGGCAGATGGTCTTATGCTAAAATAGCTAGAATTTTAGAAAAAAACTTAAACCAAATTGCGGCAATTGCTTGGCGCGCTAGAGTGTGCTTAACTCATACGCCATCAAATTCAAAATCTGTTTATCCTACGGGTTCTATTAAAGACGGTTATTGTCCAGTATATATTATAGAACACCCTTGGACACAAAAGTTATTAGATGATGAAATGGAACATTCAGAAAAAATTTATATCCAAAATCATCTTCTAGGTTGTACCCGTTGTCTAGAAGCCCTTAAGCAAGCAAGAATTTGTTATTATCAAGTCGAAAAATTTATTCCTGAAGTTCCAAACGTTGATATTTTGATTTCTTATCTACAAAAAAGTTATTCAGAAACTTCTAAACTTGTGCGCCCATTAGAACAAAGTTTAGCAACTGCTTTGTGGGGCTTTTTGAAACGGCAATCCGCTGGATGGGTTTTTGTCGGATTTAGCGCTTTTTTGTTAATAAAATTGCTGGGACGGCATTAATTGTATGCTAAGTTGTTTTGATACTGAAACTGTAAACCTAAATTCCAAGTGCATTTCTTCTTTCTCATTGAGTAAAGCAGTTGGCGGATTTGGAAACCGCTTTGCTAAGTGCCATGGACTATCGGCAGCTTGATTGAATTCTTCGATAATACAATCTTGCAAATGAGTAACACCTATCACATTACCATCTTTATCTAATACTACGTCAACAATTGTGATGTAGTCATTTGTTGTGCGTACTACTGTGCTAGTTATACTGTTTATTTCTTTTAGCCAAATTGGTGCTATTGTTTCATAAATTCTAGCATAAAATGAATAATAAATAGACTCTTGTGTATTTAGTAAGTTTTCACTTCCTGCTGGTAAATCCTTATCTAAAATGGTTTGTTCTCCAGGCGTTTTTATACTTTGGTCATCCATACTCTGTGTGTTTAATCCAACAGGAGATAAGTGCTTGTTGGTTCGAAAAAATGTATTTGCACTCTTACGTGGTAATACGGAAGTGAGTGCTGCTTTTTGTTCTCTATCTACACTAATGTTTTGATCAGAAAAAAAGTGCGCATTTTTTGGTGGCACAAGTGTTTGATGTTGATTGTCTTTATGTAATAACAACGTTTTTTCTTCTTGCCACAGTTTTTTTAAAGCCTCTACTTGTGATGGACTTATAGTTTCCATTTCAAATGGGACAGTTTTAGGTTGATGAAAAGTATTTTTTTGTACGAAAAAAAGTATAAAAAAATTCAAAAATAAAGACAAAATAAAAACAATAATCCACCGTGTACCATCGTGCAAATGGCAAGTAAAATCTCTCATCAAACTGGTCCTCCTTATGGAGAGCTTGCAATATATCGTTAAGTCAATAAAATGACAAAAAAATTGAAATGTAGCATAAAGAGAACAAAATTTTGACGTTTTAGAAGGCATTTTTCACCTCTAAATGTTGACATTAGTGGTCATTTTTGTAAGTCATTAAAAATGTTATCATTTTTTATTTATTTTTTACCGAATTGAAATTGAGGAGGAGGAGGAGATAAAGGAATAAGACTATTTATAATTTTAAAATATGCAATTTAGGAAAAATTCTATTCTCATTTTGGCTCATGAGGAGTTGGTATTTTCTTTATTAGTTCAAAAACTTAAAGAAAATTTTAAAACTCCTTTCCATGTATTTTCTTCTGGCGAAGCAATTGTAGATTTTGTCAGAAAAATAGGTACAGGTGTAATTGTATGTTTTGCTACTGAAGCAGATGATTTAGTTAAGCAAGTTGTTATTTTGAAACAACTAAAAGCTGAAATAAAAAATAAAAATGTAAAGATTTTGTTGTTGCATTCGTTTATTCCAGAAAAAGTATATGAAAAGTTTAAATTTTTTGGGTTTACTGAACTTTTATTAATATCTACTGAGTTTGATAAAATTTTATCAATGCTCTCTAAAATGTGTAATGAAAAATCAAATCAGCTATCTGTTGTCAGTGGTTTGAAAAATCCACAAAAAGAGGAATTTTTTACACAAGAGATCAAAAAGGTAGAACTAAAAATCAGAATGGTTCCTGCGCTTAATTTAGAAGAAGATTACTGGCTTTTTCAAAGTGGAGGCACTCGTGTTGTAATGAATCGATGGGTTGTTAAACTGAAAGGACCAGGTCCTAGTGCTGGAAAATGGATATTAGCAACTGAAAATCAAGAGTTAGAGAAGTGGAAATGGATTCCGGAAAATTATAAAAAATATGGATTTAAGCAAAGTAATGGAGCATGGTATTTTATTGGTGAATTGCCCAGGTTTGAAAAAGACGCTTGGAAATTTATTGGACAAGTCCCAGAGCTAGTATTTTGTGATGAAAATGACAAAGCGCTTGGAACAAAAGTTTTAACCGATTTGGAAGGAAATCTCATTGTTTCTTACGATTCATTGAATGCGATTCATTCACGAGATGCAATCGAGGAAACTTATACTGAAGAGGAATTAGAAGCAGAAGACAGCATAAAAGAAGCAAGGGCTTACAAAGAACAACTCGGTGAGTTTTTACATTCGAAGTTAGAACAAACTTTAGCTCCTCAAAAAATAGAAAAAGATGAAGTCGCATTTGCTTCTGACTATGCCGGAAAGAGAGGACCACGCGCTATTCAAGCCATTAAGGGCGATGCTCCAGTGCTCGGATCACTAGCTATGGCTTTTCTTGTAAGTGAACTTTGTTATAAAAAGGAATATAATTTGAAACAAATGTCAGATCGTTTCTGTGATTATCTAGAAGCGGCTTGTGGTGGTTTGAAAGTGGAGCTTTGGTGTTTTTCGCAAGGCCGTTGGAGATGTGGTGGAACCAGTACGCATGAGGAAGGAATACATGAAGAATATCTAAGTGGAATCAAAGAAGGTGTTGCCAAATTTGGTGAAGAAATTTTGATTGGTGCTATTAACAGCGAAGATAATTCATGTTTGGGTGCTCTGGTAGTATATGGAAATGGCGCGGCATTGATTCCTGCCGAGTATATATTGTCAATCGGCAAAATTGCCAATGGTCTTTGTTTGGGATTAACTTATTCTACAGATATTATTGATGAATCTTTCAAGACAGCTGCTTAATGTACTTGGCTTGTGAACTGACTGTATCTACTACTTGAGTTAGCGGCTCGCTGGTTTCGGTATGAGAAATCCAATAAAAAACTGCTTTTAAAATTTCAGGGTTAAAATACTCTGGAGTTGGTGTGACGCTTTCTAGTTTATTAATAACATCAAGAGCGTCTTTTAGTGTTCTTTTTTTCCCGTCCCATCTGCCATTTGAAATAGAATCCACAAGATCAGCCATTGTTAACAGTTGTGCTATGTCATTAAATTGAAAAGCCTTATAGCCATTTGGATATCCACTGCCATTAAATTTTTCGTGGTGTTGGTCAATCAAAAGTTTTACTCTTTCTGAGGTAGAAACTGAGAATTCGTTTATTAGTTTTAGACTAAAATGAACATGTTCTGCATATTCTCTAAATATCTCACGATCCATAGCTTGCCATGGTGTCTGAAGAATACTAATTGGAATTTGAGAAACACCTATATCGTGCAGTAAACCTGCTAGAGCGATGTCCGCAAGTAAGTCGGGTACTATTTTTCCAAAAGCCATTGCAAATACAACAGCATAAGTAGCCACATTTATCCCATGTGTCAAAACAGGGTCCACATCGCATAATTTTAAAATTTCACTAATACAAGATTCTGCTTGAAGCGCAGTTTGATCTAAAATATCTCTTATTGTTTGAAAATTTTTTTTGTTAATTTCTTGTTGTTCTTGAAAAGTTTTTGCTTGAGTGGCGTTTTGTAAAAGTACTTTTGCAATTTCTTTTCCTGCAGCTTTTTTGAGTTCACCGCCTAATTCAGTAGAATTTAAAAGTGTCGATAATAGAGAACCTTCTTTGGTGCGTGATGCAGAGTATGCTTTAAAAGTTTCGAAATTATTTTTATGGATCCAGATTTTATTTAATCCTTTTGATCGGTACTTTTGTATGATTTCAGCACTTGGGATTTCGCCTTTTTTAAATAAAACAACCATGTGCTGATTTTGAGAAAAATAAAGGTGTATATCAAAATCCAGTCTAACTAGAGGTTTGATATTGGAGAGTGTGGCGTCAAAATAATCTGCAATATCTTTAGATTCAATCATGATACTTTTCTGATATCCTTATAATTTTTCAAAATATTTGCTATTTGCTGTATCCAGTTTTCTTCTTTCTTCTTAAGAAATAAGATTTTTTGATGTAGTATCTCTATTTCCATTTCTTTTCCGGACACCTTTATATAATGATCCGCCAAATTATATTTTCGCTTTTCAATCTCATCAATTTTTTCCTTAATTATATGAATTTGTTCGTCAACTTCTGAAAATCTATCTTGAAGGGCATCTAAAAGAGCTTCGGCGTCGGGCGGTGGAGGAATTGGTGCACAACCAACGCCACCATGTTTAAGCTCGTTGATTTTTTCAATTTTTTCGCTAAGTTCTTTTTTTAAGTCAGTAATTTTATCCATTGCTGTTTGTAGTAGTTTTGCTTTAGAAAAATGCTTGTCTTTATATGTCTCAGCTGTATTAGTAAGTGTGTTATTAGTGTTTAAAAGATTTCTTAGATGCGGCGAATATGGTTGTGGCATTTCAAAAGGTGGCTCTGAAATAATTGATGGTATTAGTGGCTCTACCCAAAATGTGTGCAGTTCCTGTAAAGTGTTTTCTGCAATAGTAGAAGGAAAGAATCCAGCAACAATTTCAATATCTGTAGTATCCGCAATTGAGTGTATTCTTAGGAAATCAGAAAATTTCAATAAAAGCTGTGCTGCAGGGCTTGGGTTTTTTTGATTAGGCCAGAAAGAGTTAAGTGCCTCTTTTGGAGAATAACTTGCTGTCGTATAGCAAAGACGAAAGCCTAAAAACGTTGTACATACACCAACCTGAAAATAAGCTTTTAGGTTTTTTGGTGAACGGCTTTGACCAATTTCTATTTTTCCTGGTCCTTCTTCATAAATTAGACTCCAAAGTGCATTTAAGCAAATTCTCAAAGTATTTGATCTTTTGAACCACGCTAGTTCATTTTTGATTTCATTTATAGCTAAAACGGAGTCCAAAAGTTCACTGAGTTTTTTTGTGATGCTCCAGTTCTCGCAGTAAATGGGTGTGTTTTGATCTAAAAGTGCTTTAAGCCCCGATCGTTGTTTGTCGTTAGCTAAGCTTTGAATAAGTATGGTGATTTCATGCAAATTTAAATTAAAAAAATCTAATAGTATGGTCCTATAATAGCCAACTTGTTCTCCGATTTCATATGGCAGGGTTTTGTCACAAAAGTATCCGGCAAATGTAGGTCCACTGGTTCGTGTTAGACCATAGTAGGCTTCGATTTTTGTCCAAGCCAAGTACCTATACCACGGTGCGAAAACTATATGATATTCTTTTCCGTCTATTTTTTTAAGGAGCTCTGCTTCAGAGCAGTTGCCGTCTAGGATTTCTAAATGTGCTATACTGCGCAGTGCGTTTGTGATTTGTATAAGTTTATGTTTTTTTTCATTATTTAGCCTTGCGTCCATTACAAATACAAATTCATAGTGCTTGGGTGTTTGCAAATTGCACTCCTTCAGCTACTAGTCGGAATTTTTTGAAACTTTAATGAATATGCATTACATTGGGTTGATGCACGTGAATAAAAAAAAATATATTACAACTGCCATAGTTTATCCAAATTCTCGAATACACGTGGGTTGGGCGTGGGAGTGCTTAGGTGCGGATTGGTTGGCTAGAACGTGGCGGGCTTTTGGGGAGGATGTTTTTTTTGTTACTGGCATGGATGAGCATTCAATAAAAGTGCAACGCGCCGCAGAAGCAAAAAATCTTACTCCGCAAGCTTATTGCGATCAAATGAGTGTGGATATCGAAAAAGTTTTAAAACAAATGGGTCTAAGTTATGACAGATTTATTCGCACATCCGATCCGGATCACGTTTTTGTTGTTCAAAAGCTGATACAAAAAGCATTCGATAAGGGTGATATCTATTTATCAAAATACGAGGGATTTTATTGTGAAGGTTGCGAAGCTTTCTACACAGAAAAAGATTTGGAAAATGGGATTTGTCCCCAACATAAAAAACCACCAAAAGTTATTTCAGAAGAAAACTATTTTTTTAGACTCTCCAAATATCAAGATAGACTTTTAAAACTTTTTGATAAAAATTCAAAATTTTTACAACCTGAGTTTAGAAATTCAGAAATTTTAAATTTTATCGAAGCAGGACTAAAGGATTTTTCTATTTCCAGATCTACTTTCTCTTGGGGTATTCCGCTTCCTTTTGATCCAAAACATGTTGTTTATGTTTGGTTTGATGCTTTAATTAATTACCTTACTGCAGCAGGGTTTGAGCTAAAATTAAGAGGTAAAACTGGAGAACCTGCATTTGATGCAACTTGGCCCGCTACTGTACATGTTATAGGAAAAGATATTTCACGGTTTCACAGTGTTTATTGGCCAGCTATGTTAATGAGTGTTGATATTTGTTTGCCTGAGCAAGTGTTTGTACATGGATTTATTAATATTAAAGGCGATCGTCTATCAAAAAGTGCAGGCAATATTGTTACTCCCGATGAGGTTATGTCAGTTAGTAGCCCAGATCCTTTTAGGTATTATTTGCTTTCAGAAAATCAATTTTCACAGGATGGTAATTTTTCTTTAGAGTCACTTATTTACTGCAATAATGCGAATCTTTCGAACGATTGGGGTAATTTGGTGAATAGATCTATTAGTATGACACGAAAATATTTCCCCAATGAAACACTTAGCTTATCTAAACAGTATGCTCATTCGAAAGAGATTCAAAAGTCATTTGAAAGCTTATTGGACGAATTAAAAAACTGTGTTGATCGGATGGAGCCTTCTGATTATATCAAAGCCTGTGTATCGCGATCGCGACTTCTAAATTTATATATTGATAAAACTAAACCTTGGACACTGGCAAAAATAAATACAGAAGCAACCAAGATAGAACTGTATGAAGTGCTTTATACATTACTAGAGGGTATTCGTTTTTTGGCTACAGCTTATCTCCCTGTTTTGCCATTTAAAATGCCAGATGTGTTTTCTCAACTTGGACTTGCTGTGCCACAAACGCAAGGTGCTCTAAAGGATCTGAAGTGGGGTAGCGTTTCTTATTGTCCACTTGAGCCTAAGCCAATTTATCCTAGGCTTGAGGTATCCAAGTAAATCTAGTATTCTAAAAAGGGATACTTTTAGAATGCAGTTAGTCAAAGGGTCGATTAGAAAGAAAATTTTAGTTTTTGTAAGTGTCTTTGTTTTTTTGTCATTACTTGGTTTTACTTTTAGCTTGTTTTGTATTTCGGCCATTAATCAACATTTGGACGCAATTAATGAAGTTTCTATTCCACTGGGCAAGCTTTTTTCACAAATGCAATCAGATAGTGAAATTTTGTATCGTGAACTTGAAAGACGATTTGGATACTCTCATTGGCAGGATCCACACTGGAGAGTCAAGCCTATTCCAAAATGGATTGGAACCCTGGTGGATCAAGAGATTGAAAAAGCAGAAATTTTTATTAATAGAGATTTGCCATGGCAAAATCGTGAAACAAGAGAAGATTGGAAGTTTTGGGTTCAATCACTTAAAAAAAACAATCAAATACTAAAAGACACAACTATAAAACTGTTTGAAGCTTTAGAAAGTAAAGATGAAACTCGTGGTGTACAGCTTTATCCTAAATGGATTGAAGATTTAGAAAATTTCAAACAAAAAATAAATAGTGGTATTAGTGAATATGAA
>JACRAO010000253.1 GCA_016213345.1 Bdellovibrio sp.
CTTTTGCTTCGGAAATGGGGAACGGCTTGTTATAAGAGGGCAAAATATTTTTAAATATCTCTACGGGTGCTAAAAAACCAGGCAGGGCCAAAGCCGTCCTTGCTAAAAGAGCTCCTTTTCCTTTATCAAAAAGAACCTGATTTTGTTTAGCAAGGTCATCAAACACCAAATAGAGAGGTGTTCGTCCCTGTTGGATTTCCTTTTCACCTAAAGCTTGATTAATTATTTTTTCGGTTTTTTTATCCATAAAGACAGTTTTTTTGAACTTACTCAATAAGGATCGGACATTGTGAAAAAATTTTAGTTTTTGAAATGACCATTCAAATTCGTTTATATTTTGACTTAAGGAATAGAAAATCCCAACAATTGCTCCCATTTCGGTCCCAATAATTGCTCCTATGGGTATTTTTGCTTCTTCGAGTGCTTTTAAAATTCCTATGTACGAAAATCCCCTAGCAAGGCCCGGTCCAAAAACAAGAACAAGGGGTCTGACTCGAATGGGCTCAGGACCGTATGCCTCCTTTTTGGGTTCATCGGCTTTAGGACCGTATAGATCTTGTGGACCATAAATTTCAGACGTTTTAGTTTTTTCATCTTGTGCTGGAGCAATTGGAGAGGGTGTGCTTTCTCTTTTTAAGGTACTACACGAAGAACATAAAAATAAAATAAAGTAAAAAAAAATAAAGACTATTCTTCTTTTTGCCAATGTATAAAAAACTCCTTGTTGCCCTTAGCTCCTGTAATGGGAGATTCTATCAAGTTAATAGCCTTTAAGCTATGGGATTTACAGAAACAAATAACACGATCTAAAACCTCGTTTTGGTCCTTTTCCAGTCTGACTATGCCCCCTTTTCCTATCTTACCTTTTCCTACCTCAAACTGTGGTTTTACTAAAGTAATCCAATCTGTTTTTACATGTGAGAACTGGATCAGTGACGGTATAATTTTCTCTAAGGAGATAAAAGAAACATCTATCGTAATAACGTCTACTGTTTCACCAATGTCTTGCCAATTTAACAATCTTGCGTTTTTTCTTTCTAAAAGTACAACTCTAGGGTCTTGTCTCAATTTCCAATTCATTTGCCCGTATCCGACGTCTACGGCAAAAACCTTGGTGGCGTTTCTCGAAAGTAAAACCTCTGTAAAACCTCCTGTAGAAGCTCCAACATCTAAGGCGACCCTTCCATCTGCTGAAACCTGAAACCGATCAAGTGCGTGTGATAATTTGATCCCCCCTCTTGATACGAAAGAATGCTCTAAAGCCCGAATGCGTATTTGCGCCTCTTGTGAAACCAGCTGCCCTGGTTTTGCTACGGGTTGATCGTTTGCTAAAATCTGATTACTGTATATGAGCGCTTGTGCTTTTTGTCTACTCTCAACCAATCCCAGCTCCACAAGCAATAAATCTATGCGTTTTTTCATGTTATTCAGCAAAGAAAATAAATAGCATTTCTTTGGTCAACATAAAATATGATTTTGGGCAGTGTATGTTTGCTTTAAATATCATATAGTTATACCAGTAAAGCACAATAATCTAACTGGCTCAGATAACAGTTGCCTGTTAGATAAAGTAATAATAAATAATAAAGATGCCAGATATAAATGAATTAAACTTTGAAGAGGCTCTTGAAAAATTACAAGCCACTGTGAAAAAACTTGAAAGTGGAGAACTTAGTCTAGAGCAATCCCTTGCCTGTTTTGAAGATGGAATAAAACTCACCAAGCATTGCCAATCAAAACTATTACAAGCCGAACAAAAAGTAGAAATTCTCATGCAAAATGGAATACAAGACGGAAAGTTGAATATCAAACCATTTTCTGTAGACCCTAAGGACTTGTGATAAAAAAACAGTAATCTGTTCCCAGTTACAGTTACGGTCACCGTTGACAGGACAGTCTACTGTTACAGAACTGTCTATTGCACATCATCTTTCCACATGTAAAAAAGATTGACAATAATATTTAATCACTTTCCTTAAAAATCAATAGGTTATGTGTAATATTCTTTGGCAAGGATTTTGCACACTTATTAGTAAGGATATGTGGTTTACAAGATTGAAAACTATAATTTCGTTTTTTATGATTTGTAATTATATTACTGTATATGTGTTTGCAGCCGCAGACCACCCCATTGCCTGGAAAGACATGGAAGATCTTGATTTGCGCGATATTTTAAGATCACAATATCTCTCAAGTGCAAATTTATACTACACACAACACAGCATAAATGATTTTCACAAAGCTCTTTATGATACAGAAGCCAAAACCAATAAAGAATTTACAATGCCAGAACCACTTCTACATGCGGTCGAATTTTGGCTAAAAATCTATACACAATACTCAACTCAACAGGTGATAATTTTTGACAAGAGGCATCCAGACCTAATATATGAAGTTTCAGATTTTAGGGATCTCTATCAGACATCAAAAACACTAGCTGCCTATGAAATAACTCTGGACAGAGTTGTGAACCGAAAATTGAATCATTACAAACAAACTTTTCAGAGTTTAATTTATAAGAAAATGAATAAAATAAAAAAATATACCCAGGCCGAACAAGCTGTTTTAGCGACCATTAAAAACTCTTATCACAAACATAACTTATTTGAGTTTTCTAAAAACATTAAGACTCAAATTGGTCAGCGCGATAATGTAATTAAGGGTTTACTAGCAGCAGAATTGTTTTTTCCAAAAATGGAACAAATCTTTAGATCTCAAAACCTAAATGAAGATCTAGTAAGATTAAGTCTTGTAGAAAGTTCTTTTAACCTAAAAGCCGTCTCCAGCGCAGATGCCGTGGGGGTTTGGCAGTTTTTAAAAAGATCAGGCGCCGAGTATCTAAGAATTGACCCAACATATAATATCGACGAAAGACTGTCTCCACTAAAATCCACACTGGCCGCCGCTAAGCTTTTAAAAAGAAACTACAAACTCTTAAAAAACTGGCCATTAACCATAACCTCTTATCACCATGGTCTTAAAAATTTACGCCCTTTTATAAAACGAACAACTGCTTCTCGTTCTACAGAAAAAATCATATTCGACTTATGCCGATCAAACTCTCCTCTTGGGTGGGCCAGTCAAAACTATTATGCTGAATTTTTAGCCCTTTTGAGAGCTGAGAAATATAAACATTTATTTTATGGAGTTGTTCCAACCATAAAAAACTCAAATCACTTCTTTTTTCATCAACTTACTAAAAAAACTTCTGCAGTCGATATTGCTTATAAATCTGGAATTTCGCTTCAAGAGTTTCATTTATTAAATCCTGATGTAAAAAAATTGCAAACCAAATTGCCTAAAGGTTTTTGGGTTGCAATTTTTGACCCCCAAATAGACAATTTGGATTTTTTTACAAAAAACCACTCTGTGCGATTAACGCAATTCAGACGGTCCCAGAACGTTAACAATACCGGAAGAACTCAACACAAGCTTTGAAAACAGCACTGTTCCCTCCTTGTTTTCAATACTACATAAATTAACGCCCTCGGGTACTTCGATCGAAATAAATCTTGGTGACTTAGCTTCTAAAGGTCTATTTGTTTCTAAGGAGTCTTCTTCAGAAATAGTGTAACTCTCTGGTAAAACAGGGGGATCTACCATTAACGGAAAAAGTTTTGGTAACGGTGCAGAATTTTCATATTGTCGAATCAAAGAAGGAAGTGCTCCAATAACAACTCCACTAACAGCACTGACTACGCCTTCTACCTGATTTATCCATTTTCTTATTTGTTTATGGTGAAAATGAAATAAAACTAGCTCTCTAACGGAATCAAAAGAAATCCTATGCCTATGAGTGTATCCATGCTTGTCTTCTGTTTCTAAATAAAGTGGATAATCCTTCATGAAGTAAACTGCTTTTAATTCAAATTCGCCGTCTGTTTTTGAAATTGTATTTTTTCTTTCTTGTCCTACAACTTTGATACTAATTTCCCGCAACCCACGCAACTCCCTTGCGCTTCCGTCACTAACCTTCCCAGTAAATGAAAGAATTTGAGGCAGTCCCAAATCAAGTCTTGTGGCATACTGTGCGATAACAGGTGTGGCGACACCCATGCTCACTTCTTTTTCGTGTCTTAAGTAAATTAAATGTGCCCCGGGTTCAACATTGAGAAAAACATAATTTCTGTTTGACTGAACATTATCTGATGAAACCATTTGATTTGTTTTTTCGTCTAAATAAATAGGCGCTTCTGCTCTCCCAGAAAACTCAACCAAATATCCAGCGGGCACCTTGCCAAACACAATGCCTGCGCTTTCTTGTAACGGAATATTAATTAATTTTGCTAAAAATAGAGCTGTGTTTTTTGAAAGAAGCAAAACTGCATTACTCTCACTAGTTTGATCTAATGTGCTTTGGCTAAAGTTCCACCAACTCAAAGTATCCCAATAATATGGAGTGTGCGATGCAATCCACTTGGATTGGTCCTTACATCTACCGCCTTCGTGTGAAAAAATCCGACTCTTTGCATAAAAATGACTATGACCAGAATCGAAAGCCTCATATACTTTAGTGTCTAAGTTTTCATCTTCTTGCAGCTCTCCATTTACACATGCTCTGTTTTCATTTTCTTCTGTGCGTTTTTTGCCTTTTTTGTTATCTGACTTATCTGGTAAAATTCCATCATTTTTATTGGGCACATCTTGTTTATGTTGTGAGTACTCAGGTGGCGGTGACTTAACTGGATATTCAATATTCTGCCTGGCATTATTTTGAATACTCAATTGTGAAAGCAAGGGGAGGCTAACAGAAAAACCACTGTCTATGGGTGTCGTATTGCTTTTTGCAACCACAGACTTATTAGCCAAATTGCCCACATGTGGTTCTGTTTGATGATCTATTACATTGTTAACTCTATATTCTGGTACCCTTTGCTGCTCCTTTTTTTTAGCAACAATCGGAAAATTGGAGTTGCTACTGAAATTATTGAAAAATTTATCGCTTGGTTTCTTGTTTTCAGTGTCTTGCTTGTTGTTAATTATATTTGTAATTGAACTTGGGATTGTATTTTGGATTGTATTTGAAATTATTTTGGGGATTGCTTTGGAAATTACATTTGGCATGATACTTATGGTTGGTTTAGGGATTATTTTTGGAACCACTTTCGGAGTCGCATTTGGGTTTGTGTGTGAAATCAGAGTAGCCAACGCATGACTCGTCTCATCGTGAGTATTCACAGCCAAGATAAACTTGGTGCGTAGCAATTTATAAACAGACAATAGCTTTTGCTGTTCTGTTTGCTCTACCGCAGCAGCGCTTTGAGTAATTATTTTGTCAAATTTTTGTAACTTTATATGATGTACTTGTTTACTAATCTTTTTTATTAATCGTATTGGTGTAATCTTTGTTTTAATTTCTGGATATATAGTCGCACTTGCTATTTGTGTTTGATCAAAATTAAATTTGGCGTCTTTCCACCAAAAGACTTGTTTTAGATCTATGCTTACGCTTTGTGTCCGATTGATTGTATGAACTTGTTTGGCTAAAAATAAGCAGAAAAAAGCGCCTAAAAATAGCGAAATACTGATCAAATATGTGAACGCTCGATCATTTCTATGAGCAAACACACGCACCATCCTTGGTTTTAAAATACTTCCTTAGTTATTATGATAACAAGGTTCAAAAAATATGCAATATAGTAATCTACCACTCTGGATCGTCTCGATATTTCTGTAAAGGATCTATTTTGGCTTTCTTTGAAAATAACTGTTTTGCTTGTTCAATGAACCAAAGCGGATTAAGACCAACTCCTGGACCCAATCCACTAAGTGGGCCCAACTTCCACGACAACACAGCTTTTGCAAAAGTTTTATAAAAAAATAAATTATTTCCACTAAGCCATTTTTGTGACGCAATAGTGTCTGCGTCACCGTGATAGTTTATATCAAACCGAAAAGAACAATTAATACTAATGTGTACTAAAATCGAAAAAATATACCCTAATCCCATGCAAAGATCTGTTATATCATTCCTGCACTATTATATGCAAAGTCGATTATTGCGATTTTGTAGTCAATTGCTGGCGAATCAGGGCGCGCTGAAGTTTTAATTGATATTTTTTGAATTGACTAGACTCTAAACTTGCCTCTTGTAAAATTTTTTCTGCTTTTAGCTGAGCCTGCCGTGCACGATTGTGATCAATCTCGTTTTGTAACTCTAATGTCTCACAAGTCAATGTTACCTGGTTGTCATTTACCTCAAAAAAACCAGTCGAAATAAACCCAGACACCATCTCCTGGCGTTGCTGCTGATAGCTGAACAAACCGGTCTCTAAAACCCCAAGCATCGAAGCATGCCCCGGTAAAATCTGAATCTGTCCCTCACTGCCAGTAACAGTCACACTATCTACATCAAAATTACTTAAGAGCCGCCTCTCGGGCGTTAAAATCGTAAGCTTTAACGTCTCAGTCATTCTTCTTTCCCTCTAATTTTTTGTCTCTAACTGTTTTGCCTTCTCTATAGCTTCCTCAATTGTTCCTACCATATAAAAAGCTTGCTCCGGCAAATGATCATACTTGCCATCACATAGTTCTTTAAAACCCTTAATTGTGTCTTCGATTTTGACAAATTTACCTTTCATCCCAGTAAATTGCTCAGCAACAAAGAACGGCTGTGATAAAAACCTTTGGATTTTTC
>JACRAO010000020.1 GCA_016213345.1 Bdellovibrio sp.
GGAACCATTTCTTGTAAAACTTGTGCCATCCACTCCCTTTAAACAAAAGAATCCATCACCTGTAATAGCCAAATCTGTAGCAGACTCAGTTTGTACGATAGATCCTTGAGAAAATATTGGAGTTACAGCAGCAAGTCTAGTGCCTCGACCAATTTGATTGCCACCCAAAAGTCCCTTTAGTGATTTTGCAATCACATCAGCAAATTCTGGACGACTAGTCTTAAAACCTACAGTGTTTGCGTTTGCAATATTATCACCGTAGATCGATAAAGCCTCACCTTGAGCCTGAAGCCCTGTGATGCCTGTATACATGCTTGATAATATACCCATAATGGACGCCCTCCTTGTGCGTCTATGTTTTTTTCATAGCGGTTTGTTCTTCAGTCATTCAGAACAAACCTAAAAAGGGCTTCCCAAAATGGGGCCAGCCCAAAAACCTTTTATACGATGACAGCTCCATCAATATTTGTAAACACATTGCCACTGAGTGAATTGCGATCCAGCGCGGTTACAACTGTTCTATTTTTTGTATTTACAATAAAAGCTGCATCATTCGTTAAAACCAAAGTATCTTCTAATCCTTTTTGTAAAGCCTTGTCTACTGCCTCATTAATTTTAGTCATAAGTGGAGAATCTAACTGGATGTGTCTATCCATGATTCGTTGATATGCATGAGCAGAAAATTTTAAAGGTGATTTAATTTGATTTAGATCAATCGAATCACCGGTAGTGTGATCCAAAGTTTTTTCGAAAATTTTATGAAATTCATTTCCTTGTTTATTATTAATCTGTTCATTAGGAGGTGAGATTTGCGAACCCCCAGGAATTGAAGTCACATTTGGATAAAGAACTTCTGTTCTCATTGTTTATGCCCTCCTTCTTGTTCATAATCTTTTAAGCCATTTGGAAAGCCACCGCGGTCTTCTGTTTTCATAAGATGAGCTTGTTTTTGGATTTTTGCAAAATTTTCTATTGCTTGCTTTTGTTCTGGGCTAATTTTATCTATGTTTTTTGAACCTTCGCCTCTTTTAAAGGTAAAGACATTAGGTTGGGGGGCGGGTCCTGTTTCAGTTTCGGTTGCGGTATCAGTTGCAGTTTCAGTTGCAGTTTCGGTTTGGGGAGTTTTGAGCTGATTTTGGATATTTTTTGGGTCATCATCAGTAGTAGCTTCAATTTTTACAATATCTTTTAAGGCAATTTTCTCTGGTTTCTGCAAGTTACCCACTAAAAACATTGGTTCTCCACCTTCAAAACGTACTCCAATAATTTTGACTTTTCCTTGTTCCTTTACTGAA
>JACRAO010000254.1 GCA_016213345.1 Bdellovibrio sp.
AGCTCCCGGTAGTGTGGCACCGGACCTGTTGCTTTTTTGATTTTTCCTGCCCGGATTTCCATCACTTCCTCGATTAAATCGTCCCAGTCAATTTCCTTGGTAAACCGTACCAATTCGTGATTTTCGTCTAATGCTATGTTTATCTTGGTTGCCTGTGCAAATAGTTCTACCTGTCGATATGAGTCTGTCATTTTTGCTCTTCCTTTTCTGATTTTGACTTGAAATTAAGGAATTTAATTCAATATTCACTTAAAAAACATAACCATAAATAATGTGTAAAAAAAAGAAAAATAAATTATTTTATGCGTTTTTTCTCACAATTATACTGCTAACTCCAAACATGCTCTAATTAGCATTGCTGAGGGTTCAGGAAAAAATTCAGTAGCAGAGAAAAGAAGATTTTATAGTATAGCAATGGGCTCACTTCGAGAAGTTCAAGCTCTAGTTGATCTTATTGAACAAAATGGCTTGATTGAGCTTGCAGATCCAGTTGCAGCTCATCTTTATAAACTCATCCAAAACCCTGGTACCTGGTCCAGGTCCTGATCCTGCTTGCCTGATTGCCAGTTTGCCAGCTTCCTGAACTGCCTGCTATTTTGCAGCCACATTTAATGCCTTGTGCCAACATTTCTTTAACGATTGTTACGGAGCCCCGTTGCGTATAGCTCTTGACAAGGTGATTTTTATATCGTATAAATACGATTTAATAGAGGTCCGATAGTATGAATAAAAAAATCTCTCAGGCTTGTTGCACGCTAAATATTGCAGGTGTAGAACAGAAAAAATTGATAAGGATGCTTAAGGCACTCAGCAACCCCATCCGTTTTGATATTGTTAAGTTCCTGTTAACGCGTCCGGGATGTATCACTGATGGCATTGTTGATTACCTACCAATTGCGCAGGCAACAGTTTCTCAACACCTAAAAGTTTTACGTGATGCAGGATGGATCATTGGCAAGTCAGAAGGTCCAGCAACAAGTTACTGACTCAATCAAGAAAATATCTCGTGTTTCAAAGGAAAAATATATGACAATTTTTAAAACATTTTTTTTGCTTTTTATATCGTAATAGTACGATATATGTGGAGAAAAATATAATGATGACACAAATGGTTTATGTTCTACATTTTGTCGCAAATTCGTTCGTTCATATGTGGCCGTATCTTTTGATTACTATACCTATATCAGTAGCAATAAGGATGTCTGGAGCTATTCAATACATCGACATAATATTTAAGAAAACGCCAATCGTTTCAATTCTGCTCACGACCATTGTTGGTGCTTTTAGTCCGTTCTGTTCCTGTGGTGTAATTCCTGTCATTGCTGCTCTTTTGATAGGCGGAGTTCCCCTTGCGCCTGTAATGTCATTTTGGATTGCATCACCTTCTATGGATCCTGAAATGTTTTTTTTGAGCGTGGCTATGCTTGGTTGGAATTTAGCTTTGTGGAGGCTTGTCTCAACTTTTTTGTTGTGCCTTTGAGCTGGTGCTTTAACTCACTTCTTTGTAATAAAAGGCTGGATGGGAAATGACTATGTGCGGATTGGTGATGTAAGAGCTATGGCTGTCAAAGACAAAAAATGTTGCTTGACAAAACCGTTTGCTAAACAGTTATGCGAAGAAATAATGAGTTCTACCAGTCTTGTTTTAAAATTTATGTTGCTTGCCTTTTTTTTGGAAGCGTTAATTATTTTGTATATCCCTCAAACATGGATCATGACTTTGCTTGGTAAACAGAATGCTTTATCAGTACTGTGGGCAGCAATTTTAGGTGTGCCTATTTATACGAGCAATACAACAGCATTGCCTATGATTGGCGGCTTATTAAACCAGGGGATGAACCCTGCAGCAGCGCTTGCATTTTTAATCTCTGGACCCACAACTACTATTCCAGCAATGGCTGCAGTTTGGGGATTGGTAACTAAAAAAGTGTTTTTTCTTTATTTGTCATTTGTTTTTTGCGGGGCTATTTTCTTTGGTTATTTGTTTCAATTAATAAATAAGTTTCTTGTATTTGTATAGCGTGCCAATTTCGCAAAACGCGAAGTTGACATTCATTCGGTTTAGTTTAGTCTTTGACTTAATGAGGTTTAGAGCTATAAAGGCAAAGCAGTCATATGCGTGCTATAGCCCTGGTCCATCTAGTCATGACCTCAGTCCTTTGTTTTTCATTTAATTGTGGTTTAAAAATACGGTCTATTTTCCAAGTTTTTTCAATTTCCGAAAGGTTTTGCCAAATCCCAACTCCCACACCAGCTGCAAACAAAGCACCAAGACTCGTGGTCTCTAAATATTTTGGCCGTTTAAGTTCCACCCCTAAAACATCAGCTTGAAACTGTATGAGCAAATTATTTGCCGCTGCTCCTCCGTCAACATTGAGTGATTTTAGAGGTCTCCCAAGATCATTTTGCATTGCTAATAAAATATCTGCATTCTGAAACGCTATTCCTTCTAACACAGCTCGGGCCATATGAGCCTTGGTTGTCCCACGCGTTAGTCCAGTAAACATTCCAGTTGCACAAGGATTCCAATGAGGAGCACCCAACCCCGTTAATGCCGGAACAAACACAATACCATCCGACGAAGTAACACTTTGAGCTAATTCTTCAATCTCACCAGCTTCTTTTATCCAACCCAAACCATCTCTGACCCACTGTACAGCTGCTCCTGCAATAAAAGCGCTACCCTCTAAAGCATAGACATATTCGCCATTTTTTAGTTGCCAGGCAATAGTTGTTAATAATCGATACTTGCTTTTTATTGGTTTCGTACCCGTATTTAAAAGTAAAAAGGCTCCTGTACCAAAAGTGCACTTTGCCATACCCTCACTCAAACAAGCTTGTCCCAACAGGGCAGCCTGTTGATCACCTAATACACCAGAAATAGGAATCCCATCTGGCAATCCAGGCACTCTGCTGGTTTTTGCAAATACACCAAAAGAAGGTTTTACGGTTGGCCAAATTTCTTTTGGTACTTTCAAATATTCACTTAGTTCATCATCCCAAACATGTTTGTGCAAATTAAAACACAGTGTACGACTAGCATTGCTGGGCTCGGTCAGATGCTCTGTGGCTCCTGAAAGTTTTGCCATTAAAAAACTATCAATAGTACCAATTGCTAATTTACCACTTTTATAAGCACTTTTGACTGCAGACCAGTTTTCCAGCGCCCAAGCCGCTTTTGTACCTGAAAAATATGGATCCAAAAGTAACCCAGTTTTTTCTTGAAATAAATGTTCTAAATTTTGTTTTTTTAACTTTTCACAAATAGACGCAGTTCTTCTGTCTTGCCAAACAATAGCCCTAGACAAAGGCTCACCTGTTTTCCTATCCCAAAAACACAAAGTTTCTCTTTGATTGGTAATCCCAATAGCTGCTATTTGATGAACATCGATTTTTTGAGCTACTGCGCCAATTGCTTGTATTACCGTATTCCAAATTAAATTTAAATCATGCTCAATTTGCCCTGGATTAGGAAAAAACTGTTCGAAATCAATAGATTCTTGAGCGATTTTGTTAAGTTTTTCGTCCATTAAAAGCACCGTTGTGCCAGTAGTTCCTTGGTCAATTGCTAATAAATAGTGCATAGGGAACTCAATATTCTTTTTGTCACAAAGAATCAAGTCGAAGATTCTTATTCCCGATAAGTAAAGAGATGAAGGCTAGTTCGTCTATTCTTTATTATTTAAGAAGTAAGAAATATAGATTTTTGATCTCGCTTGCTGTCACTATTTTACTTATTTCTTGTTTTTACAATATCGATCTTTACCTGGAGCATCAAAGCCTTAATGAAAACGCTCTTTCATTAAGCAGGCAAGTTGCCCTACAAGCGGAGAGCCTGAGTTTAAATGCAACAGAAAGAAATCAAACAGACCCAATAGGGTGGGCAACGACTTATCTAAATCAGGGAACTGAACCTAAGCTTTTTGAAATTTCGAGAATAAAAACCGACTCTATACAGGAAAAGGAAACTTATGAGCTAGATATTAAAAATCTAAAATTTATTTATCTGAAAACATTAAAACCAGAAGAAAACTTAGGTATTCAAATTAGAGTTTATTTAAAATTTATTGGCTTTTTAGGAACAAAATCAAAATTTGCAAACGATGCTTTTTTATTTCTATGTTTGTTAATTTCTTTAGTATTTATATATTTTGTGCTCAAACCACATGATTTGTATTCTACAGAAGATTCAGACAATCTAAGAGCCAAACTTATACCTTGGATCATGGAAGCAAAAAAGCTTTTAGCTCTTTTAGGGATACGTATTAGGGATTTTTTGAAATTTGTAGAAAAAATAATGCAAGCTACTTTAAAATCTAAAGATTCTCTTGAAAGTTTACGCAATCGTATGCTTACAGAAATATATGAATTAGAGGAAGGAAGAAATTACATTCAAGAGACAGAAAAATTATCAATTCAAGCGGAAGCAAAAATTTTAAATTTAATAATTGAATTATCAAAATTAGGCGATAAGGGGAAATCTATAAGCCAGCAAGCAGAAGAACTGTATAATGGTATACAAAAAATAAGACAACTCAGTCAAAAAACAGATGCGACAATGCGTCATGTGGGAACACAAATCCAACCTTGGTCTACGGATCTTGAAATTGTGCGGCAGTTTTTCGAGGATATCTTACAAACTTCGCAAGGAATTGGACAAAATTTGAATTTAACAACCTCTTCATTATCGGAACAAGCCAAGCACATTCAAAAAATGATGAAGGAAATAGGTTGATAAAAATATTGATTAGCGCAAGTATTTCTAATAAACTGGTACACTGGTAACGTATGCAACAAACAGAACCTGCTGTAGAAAAAAAATGGTTTATTTATCTAGAAGATCATCATGAAGGCCCATTTTCCGTTCAAGAAATGGAAAATAAACTAATAGAAGGCAAAGTTACAAGTCAAAATTTTGTCTGGGCCGAGGGAATGGCGGACTGGGAACCAATGATGCAAGTTACTGCATTGCAGACATTAATCAAACCAGATCCAATAGCAGAGCCAGAACTTGTTTTGCCACAAAAACAAGAAGAAAACATGAATGAACTAAAAATAAATTCCTCACAAAATGAGCCAAAAATTGTTTTTGAAACCACTCCAGACAATCCTGTAAACACCTCTAAAACAAACGATAACGCAAATGACCAAAAAATAATTTCAAAACGATTTCCTTATCGTTTTTTGAAGGCTGGTCTGATTTTTTCTATCCCTGTTTTATTTGTTGTTGCCTATTTATATGGTGCTTTGAATCCACTTTTAAAAGATGCTTCATTTAAGAGTACTTATATTGAAAAATGGTTAAATAAAATACCAACACTTGGTCAGTTTTTTTCTCCCTTGCCACACATCGAGGACATCAAAACAGAAGATCTGGAAGAATTAAAAATAGCAGCTCGCGCGCATCCAGGTACAGATGGACCAAAAATCGCTATTGCAATTGCACAACCAAATGTAAACACGCCTTCTTTTTATTTAGCGGCAGATTTACCTGATAATACTAAATTTGAATTTTATATCGAAGGCATACCAGACACTCTATTAGGACATCTTTCGTTTTTTCAAGCTGGAAATTTTTTATTAAATCATAAAATAGGAAAAACTCCTGCAATTACTTTTTCAGACGGGATATTACCGCGTGGCGAATATTGGTTATACGTTACCGAAGCAAATGAACAACCACCAGAAACAAGCCAGATCTTATCAAAATTGGACATTTCGCAAATTTCACTGCCTTCGCATCTTCCAAAAGGGAAGAAACTAATTGCAAAAAAGACATTTTTTTTGGGTGGAATCAAAGACACACTATATGCGGAAAGATTAAAAGAATTTCATGAAAAGGTTCGGATAAAAGCAAAGGCAGAATTAGACGAAATAAAACAGTTCACACAAACATTGGATAGCCAAATCCAAGCTACTATTTCTGAATTTAACAGATTAAAACATATAAAAGACCAAGAATTGCAACAAACAACTTGGACTTCCTTTCACGAAAAATGGGGGCATTTAGAAAATCAGCTACAAGAAACTTTTAACAAATGGACTCCAGAAACGTTAAAAAACGAAATGTTTTATAATAAGCTTTATGAAATTATTAAAGCTGTAGCTGCCTCAGCTTTAGAATTGCATCAAATTCATAATAATTATTTTAAAACAAAAGTAGATATAAAATCATTCGAAATTCAACTCGGAGCAACAGCGTCTCAATTACAAAATACGATTTCTGAACTAAGAACAAAAACAGAAGAATCTGAAAAATTATTTCTAAGCTCCGATGGACTTCCGCAGAAAGGCGAAGTATGAGTATGAACTTTAAAGAAAAAAGAGGCGCACCAAGAAGAAAAATACTTGATACATTCTCGTTTTTTATGGTTATACCCAAAAAGGGAATTTATAAGTTGCCTTTACATGATTTAAGTGAAATTGGACTGGGTTTTGATTTTGATATTGAAGGAGAGTCCCACTCGGATTTTCCACTTAGCATAGGCGAAGAATTTGAAATCAACTTCTACCTTAACCAAACGCTTTACTTACCTTTAAGCATTAGAGTTGCAAGGATTGAATTGCGGGGAAACATAAGGAGAGCTGGGGCAGAGCTTCAAGACAAAAATAGTAAAAATTACAAGGCCTTTTCGTCTTTCGTTCACACACTAGACTTACTCGCTGACGCAGCCTTATCTAAATAGGAAAAATCTGCACTCTTTATTAAATACACATATCTCCGATAAGAAAATCGGGGGTAAGCCAATGAGCGATAAGCAGGTAGTTGACTTTGTTGAATTAAGGGCTCAAAAGATTGACGAAAAGAGACGCAAAGCAGAGCGCATTCTGTTTCAGCAGCTACTGAACGTATATTGCGTAACTGAAAATTATGGTTTAAGGCCAATTGATTTAGTCGAAGTAAGCGAAGAGGGCTGCTCATTTCAGGTCCCTTTTGATCAAAATCATTTGTGGCCAAAAGATATAAAAGAAAGATTTGTATTTAGACTTTATTTTAGTCAAGACACTTACCTGCCTGTTCATGTAAACATTGCAAACTCCAGACCTTATATTGACAATAATGGCCGATTCACACGTTATGGCTGCAGTGTAGATAAAACGACTACTACCTATCCCACCTATCAGCAATTCGTAAAATTTCTAAAGTTATATTCTGAGCACGCACATAAAGATCAAGGAAATAAAACAGTATTTTATATATAAGATCTAGACCCTAAGCGGTTAGTCTCTACCTCCAAACGTCTGTTCGGCATAACTAATAATTTGAGCTATATCTGTTCCAAGTGCTTTGTTTTTAACGGATTTGGCGGTCTCAATGTCGATTTTCATGAGTGCAGAAAACAATTCGACTGTATTGCCCCCTATGTAGTGGAAAATCACAAAGGGTGATGACATACTACAAAATAACCTCAATAAAAATGGGTTTGCAGTTAGCATAACTTCAATTAGTCGAATTCTTAGCAATGCTGGTTTCTTGAAACTTCCAAGAAGGACCAACACCGAAAGAGGCCTAACAAGGAAGAATACACTTGTTGCAGTGCGTGCCAAGAACTTGGACTTTGACAATCTTGAACCCTTTCATTTTAATTGCCCCGTAGCGGGTATTTTTCTTTTTATTCCCCTATATCATTGAGTCTGGAATTCTTAAGGTTGTTGGGAAGTGCGAATTGCCAAAATCACAAGACATAGGTTCCACTCAAGCTGCCTTAGCTATGCTGCTACTCAAA
>JACRAO010000022.1 GCA_016213345.1 Bdellovibrio sp.
ATGATGAAGTGTTTTCTTCAATTCATATTGAGGAATTTGAGTGTATTGCCAGAGATACCAAGTTAGGAAAAGAAGAAATTACTCGTGACATACCAAACATTAATGAAGAGGCGTTAAAGAATTTAGATTCAAGTGGTATAGTTTTTATTGGAGCCGAGGTTAAACCAGGGGATGTTTTAGTGGGTAAGGTGACCCCAAAAGGTGAGACACAGCTATCACCCGAAGAAAAGCTATTGCGTGCTATTTTTGGTGAAAAAGCAGGAGATGTTAGGGATACTTCTTTGCGTGTTCCGTCTGGTGTGCAAGGAATTGTCATTAATGCACAAATTTTTGCAAGAGAAGGAACGGAACCAAACGAGAGATCAAAATCTATTTTAGAAGACAATATTGCAAAAATTCGTCGTGATGAACGTATTGAGTTAGATGCAATCAGGTATTCTGTTTTTAATAAGATTGCAAAAATTTTAGATGGAGCTTCAACAACTGGTAAGCTTCTTTCTGAAGATGGATCGTTAGAACTGCTTAAAAAAGGGCAGAAATTGAATCATGAAATTTTATCTGCAGTTCCCTTTGATTTGCTTGGTTTTATTCCGGTTAAAGATGAACTGGAACAAGATGTAACAGCATTCATGAAATCTGCTAAAGAAAAAATCGAAGCTGTTCGCTATGTGTTTAAAGAAAAAATAGAAAAACTAAAAAAAGGAGATGAGCTTGCTCCTGGAGTTATTAAGATGGTTAAGGTTCAGATTGCTATTAAGCGAAGACTCCAGGTGGGAGATAAAATGGCAGGTCGTCATGGAAATAAGGGTGTCATTAGCAGGGTCGTCTCAATGGAAGATATGCCATACATGGCAAATGGGGACCCAGTAGATATGGTTTTGAATCCACTTGGTGTGCCTTCCAGAATGAATATTGGACAATTACTTGAAGTGTCTTTAGGTTGGGCAGCACATGGAATAGGACAAAAAATTAATACATATTTAGAACAGTACGATGTCGATAAAATTAGAAAACTTCTAAAAGAAACTTATGTCAATTCAGAAGTTGAAAAATATGTAGATAAAGCTTCGGTTGTCGAAATTAAAAAGATGGCTTATCACTTAAGGCAGGGTATTCCTTTTGCTAGCCCTGTTTTTGATGGTGCAACAGAAAAAGATATTGAAAAAATGCTTGAACTTGCGGATTTGCCAAAATTAGGCAAGACCACACTTTATGATGGAATTACTGGCGAGCCATTTGCCGAAGAGGTTACTGTTGGGATGATGTATATCTTAAAACTTCATCACTTGGTGGAAGAAAAAATTCATGCACGAAGTATTGGGCCTTATAGTTTGGTGACTCAACAGCCACTAGGAGGAAAAGCACAATTTGGTGGTCAACGTTTAGGTGAAATGGAAGTTTGGGCTCTTGAGGCTTATGGTGCTGCCTATGCTTTGCAAGAATTTTTAACCGTGAAATCAGACGATGTCACAGGACGAAACCGGATGTACGAAGCTATTGTCAAAGGCGAACATCTTTTAGAGCCAGGCCTACCAGAGTCTTTTAACGTTTTGATAAAAGAGCTACAAAGCTTAGCATTAAACGTCGAGCTTCTTGAAAATGAAGACGAAAAGGACATCAGTAAATTAAAAGGTGCAGTTCTTTAATTTTTAAATGAGGAAAAAATATGAAAGACTTATTGAACTTTTTTGATAAGCCAAAGGATCCTTTAAGCTTTACGGGTATTAAAATTTCATTGGCATCTCCTGAAAAAATCCGTGAGTGGTCCTATGGCGAAGTCAAAAAACCAGAAACAATTAATTATCGTACTTTTAAGCCAGAACGAGATGGTTTATTTTGCGCAAAAATTTTTGGTCCCGTGAAAGACTATGAATGTAATTGCGGAAAATATAAGAGGATGAAACATCGTGGAGTTGTATGTGAAAAGTGCGGAGTCGAAGTAATTCAGTCAAAAGTCAGAAGAGAACGTCTAGGTTGTATCGAGCTTTCATCACCAGTTGCACATATTTGGTTTTTGAGATCTTTGCCATCTCGTATAGGTGCTGTATTAGATATTACTTTAAAAGATTTAGAAAAAGTTTTGTATTGTGAAGCTTACCTGCTTATTGATCCGGGCAATACAGGATTAGAGCCAAATTCTGTTCTTTTAGAAGACAAGTATTCTCAATTAGTAAAGGAAGGTGTGACTTTTTCTGCAACTATGGGCGGTGAGGCAGTTAAAGAAGCTTTAAAGAAAATTGATGTCGAAGTTTTATCAAGACAACTACGAAGAGAATTAAAAGAAGAAATTTCTGAAGCACAACGTGCAAAAATTATTAAAAGGCTAAAAGTTATAGAGTCTTTTAAAACAAGTGCACTCAACAAACCAGAATGGATGATGTTAGATGTCATTCCTGTTATTCCGCCTGAGCTGCGACCCTTGGTGCCACTGGATGGTGGTCGCTTTGCGACTTCTGACCTAAATGATCTTTATAGAAGAGTTATTAATAGAAATAATCGTTTAAAACGTCTCATGGAGTTAAATGCTCCAGAAATCATAGTAAGAAATGAAAAGAGAATGTTGCAAGAGGCAGTGGATGCTCTTTTTGATAATGGCAGGCGAGGTAAGGTCTTTACCGGTCCTAACAAGCGACCCCTCAGGTCTCTTTCGGATATGTTAAAAGGCAAACAGGGACGTTTTAGGCAAAACTTATTAGGAAAACGCGTAGATTACTCAGGACGATCCGTGATTGTTGTTGGACCAGAATTGAAATTGCATCAATGTGGTTTGCCAAAAGTAATGGCATTAGAGCTTTTTAAACCTTTTATCTATAATAAACTTTCTGAATATGGTTATGTAACTACAATTAAATCGGCTAAAAAAATGGTCGAAAAGCAACGACAGGAAGTGTGGGATATCTTAGAAGAAGTTGTTCGTGAGCATCCTGTACTTCTTAATCGTGCGCCAACGTTGCATCGTTTAGGTATACAAGCTTTTGAGCCAACGTTGATTGAAGGAAAGGCAATTCAGCTTCATCCTTTGGTATGCGCTGCATTCAATGCAGATTTTGATGGTGACCAAATGGCAGTGCATATTCCTCTTTCTATCGAAGCGCAAGTCGAAGCTAGAGTGCTTATGATGTCTACAAATAATATTTTGTCACCCGCTCATGGTAAGCCTATTATTGTTCCCAGCCAAGACATAGTGCTTGGTTTGTATTACATGTCACGGGAAAAACCATTTGCCAAAGGTGAGGGCAAGATTTTTGCAAATCCTATCGAAGTTCATTTTGCTTATGACAGTGGTGTCGTTGACTTACAAGCAAAAATAAAATGTCGTTTGCAAAATATAATTCATGACACAACCGTAGGAAGAGTGTTGTTATCTGAAATTGTTCCCGAAGATATTCCGTTTGCTGCTTATAATAAAGTTTTAGGCAAAAAAGATTTAGCTGAACTTATTGATCAATGCTTTAGGTTGAGTGGAAATAAAAAAACCGTAATGCTAGCGGATCACCTGATGAGTACGGGATTCAAGCAAGCAACTCGTGCTGGTATTTCTATCTCTGTGCACGATATGTTGATGCCTCCTGATAAAAAAGAGCTTTTGGATAAAGCTTATGTACAAGTTCAAGATATCGAAAATCAATATGTCGAAGGTTTGATTACAGATGGTGAGCGCTATAATAAAGTCATTGATATTTGGGCACAGACTTCAGAGCAAATAGCTTCGGCCATGATGAAAAGGCTAAGTGTTCAAACCTTTGTATCTCATACTTCGCATAAGGGAAAACCAAACGAAGTGACTGCGCCATCTCTTAACTCTATTTTTATGATGGCTGATTCTGGAGCTAGAGGTTCGAATGCTCAAATTAGGCAACTTGCAGGAATGCGAGGCTTAATGGCAAAACCGTCTGGTGAAATTATCGAAACTCCAATTGTTGCTAATTTTAGAGAAGGTCTAAGTGTGTTGCAGTACTTTGTATCTACACATGGTGCAAGAAAGGGTTTGGCAGATACGGCATTAAAAACAGCAAATTCTGGTTATTTAACACGAAGGCTTGTAGATGTTGCCCAAGACATGATTGTAACCGAAAATGATTGTGGAACGTTGGATGGTCTTTATATAGCAGCTCTTGTTGAAGGCGGAGAGATTATCGAAAAAATGGGTGATCGTATTTTAGGTCGTGTTGCCTTGGATGATGTGATTGATCCGGTGACAAACGAAGTTTTGGTTTCAACTAATACAGAGTTAACTGAAGATTTAGTTCGCAAAATAGAAGAAGCTGGTATTGACAGAGTACGTATTCGTTCTGTGCTCACTTGCCAGGCTAAAAAAGGCATTTGTGTTGCTTGTTATGGCCGTGATTTGGCGCGTGGAAGGATGGTTAGTATAGGCGAAGCTGCTGGTGTTATTGCGGCTCAGTCTATTGGTGAACCAGGTACGCAGTTAACGATGAGAACATTTCACATCGGTGGAACAGCATCCAGGCGGGTTGAGCAATCGAGCCTTATATCTAAAACAAAAGGGAGTGTAAAGTTTATCAGTCTAAATACAGTTAGAAACAAAGAAGGTTATCTGACTGTGATGAATCGAAATGGAGAAATTTCGGTCATAGATGCAAATAACCGTGAAAGAGAAAAATATCCTGTAGTTTATGGAGCAAAACTTTTAGTAAAAGACGGTGATCCAACGGAAAAAGGAAAGCTTTTGGCAGAATGGGATCCTTATTCTACACCTATTATTACAGAGGTATCCGGTATTGTTCGTTTTGAGGACATCGAAGAAGGTCTGACCATGCAAGAGCAATTTGACAGTGTTACTGGGCTTTCTCATAAAGTTATTGTTGAATCTAAAGTGTCAGATAAAAGGCCAAAAATTTTAATTACCGATGCTCAAAAGAATGTCTTAAGTATAGAAGGTATAGCTAATCGTGTGG